>JAMORN010000001.1 GCA_027063545.1 bacterium
GGATATGTATATCTTATGTTACCTTTATATCTTCTTATAAAAGGTGATGTAATAGCAAGAGCTATAGGATTTGGTTATCATTTTATTTTATTTTATACCTTAATTATATGGATTAATGATACTATGGCTTATTTTTCTGGAAGACTTTTGGGTAAACATCACTTTTCTTTTATTAGTCCTAAAAAAACAATAGAAGGTGTAATAGGGGGGGTGTTATTTTCTATAATATTTTCTATAATTTATCACTATTATTTTAATTTTTTAAGCTTAAAACATGTAATCATTATAAGCTTTCTTGTTAGCATTATTGCTGTTAGTGGAGACTTATTTGAAAGTGCTTTAAAAAGAGATAAAGGAATTAAAGACTCTAGTAATATTATCCCCGGTCATGGAGGAATATTAGATAGATTTGATGCTTTTATTTACACAGCTGCTATTTATTATTTATATTTTTATTTATTTTTGTTCTCTTAAAAAATGGAATAAGATATGAAGAGAAAAATAGCAATTCTTGGGGCTACAGGTACAATTGGACAAGCTGCTATTGATATAATATCAAAATATCCAGATAAATTTGAAATCTATTCATTAGCAGTAAATTCTAATATTGATAGATTAAAAGAACTTGTCATAAAATTTAAACCTAAAGAAGTTACTATATTTTCTGAAGAATATTATAATAAATTCAAAGAAGAATTTTCTCCTGAATATAATCTAAAAATTTATCATTCAATTGAAGGTTTAAATATATTAGCATCAAATCCTGAAGTGGACATTGTTATAATTAGTGTAGTGGGTGCTATAGGACTTTATCCTACTATTACTGCTATAAAAAATGAAAAACATGTAGCATTGGCTAATAAAGAAACTCTTGTAATTGGTGGAGAATTAATAAATAATCTCCTAAATAAATATCCTAAGGCTAAACTTCTTCCTATAGATTCTGAACATTCTGCTATATTACAATGTTTAGAGGCTGCTAATAATAATCCTATAGAAAAAATAATAATAACTGCAAGTGGTGGACCTTTTGTTGATATAGATAAAAATAAATTTAAAGATATTAGTGTTGAAATGGCTTTAAAACATCCTACTTGGAATATGGGTAAGAAAATAACAATAGACTCATCTACATTAATAAATAAAGGTCTAGAAATAATTGAGGCCCACTATTTATTTAATATAGAATATAATAAAATAGAACCTATTATTCATAGACAAAGTATTATTCATTCTATGGTGGAATTTGAAGATGGAAGTATAATTGCACAATTAAGTATTACTGACATGAAACTACCTATTCTTTATGCGTTAACATACCCTAAAAGATATAAAACTAATCTTAAATTAAATCTATATGAAATATCCAAATTAACATTTGAAAAAGTTGATTTTGATAAATTCAGAGGATTAAAATTAGCTATAGAGGCTGGCAAAAAAGGTAATATATATACTATTATCTTTAATGCTGCAGATGAAGTAGCAGTAGATGCTTTTTTAAATAAAAAAATTCGTTATGACCAAATTGTAAATGTTATTGAAGAAACTTTAAATAGTTA
>JAMORN010000002.1 GCA_027063545.1 bacterium
ATTTAGAATTTATAGGCGAGATGAGGGGCTTAAAAGGAAAAAAATTAAAAGAGAGAATGGATTATGTTATAGAACTTGTTGGTCTTGAAGAGAATATTAATAAACTAATAGGTCATTTATCAAAAGGATTTAAGCAAAGGGTTGGAATAGCCCAAAGTATTCTTCATGATCCAGATATTTTAATCTTAGATGAACCAACAGTTGGTCTTGATCCTAACCAAGTAATTGAAATAAGAAATTTAATAAAAGAAATAGGAAAAGAAAAAACAGTAATTCTTAGTTCTCATATACTTTCAGAGGTAGAGGCAACAACAAATAGAGTGGTTATAATAAATAAAGGAGAACTTGTTGCTCAAGGAACACCAGAAGAACTTGTTCAGACAATATCAGAAGGAGAGTATTTTATTGTAGAACTAGAAGGTGAGGATAAATCAGAAATAGAAAATAGGTTTAAAAGTTTTTCAGATATAAAAAGTTATAAGATTGAAAAGCAAGAAGAAGGGTGGTTTAGAATAACCTTATATCCAAAAAGAAAAGATAAAAATAATGGTAAATTAATATTTGAATTTATAAAAGATAATAATCTAATAATAAGAGAACTTAGACGTGAGGTAATAGATTTAGAGGACATATTTGTTCAATTAACAAAAAACTAAAAATGGAGTAAGGATATGAAGAATGTAATAGATTCAACCTTATGGACTTTATTTAAAAAGGAGTTAAAAACCTATTTTATTCTTCCTATAGCATATATATTTATAACTACATATATAGTGGTTAATTTTTATCTATTTTTTAAATCATTTTTTGTTGTTAATCAAGCAGATATGAGGCAGTTTTTTGAACTTCAACCAATAATGCTTCTGTTTTTTATTCCTGCTTTAACAATGAGGCTATGGGCAGAAGAGAAGAAAGAAGGTACATTTGAATATTTAATGACTCTTCCTTCTAATGAATGGAATTTTATTTTAGGAAAGTTTTTTTCATCATGGGTATTTATGTTAATAGTAATATTTTTTACACTGCCTCTTTATATTACAGTAAGTATTTTAGGAAATCCAGATCATGGAGTAATAATAGCAAGTTATATTGGCTTAATTCTTCTATCAGGTAGTTATATATCAATAGGACTTTTTATATCTTCATTAACATACAATCAAATAGTTAGTTTTATTTTAAGTGTTGTAGTACTATTCTCTTTATGGATAATAGGTGAGAAGATTGTTTTATATACAGTTCCAAGTTCTATTGCAAATATTTTAGAGTATGTAGGATTAGGTAGTCATTATGATAGTCTTCAAAGAGGAGTGATAGATTTAAGGGATATTGTATATTATTTATCTGTTATGGTTTTATTTCTATTCTTAAATAAGTTAAGTTTAGAAACAAGAAAATGGGAGTAGAGATATGGAATATAGAAGAGAAAATAAAAAGATAATAAGGCTTTTAGATTTAATAATCTTACTTTTGGTACTTTTTATCATAAACTTCTTTGTTTATAATAATTCAAAAAGAATTGATCTAACAAGTACAAAGTTCTATACACTTTCAAAAGGAACAAAAAATATTCTCTCTCAACTTGATGATAGGGTAAATATTATCTGTTATTTCTCAAAGAATCTTCCACCTTATTTAAAGGTTATGGAGAAAGATATAAAGGATATATTAGATGAATATAGAATAGCATCAAAGGGTAAAGTTATAGTTAAGTTTATAGATCCAGAGATAGACAAAAATACAGAAAACAAAGCAAAAGGTTATGGTATTCCTAAGATTCAAATGAATTATTTTGATAATGAAAAAATAGAGGTTAAACAGGGGTATTTAGGTATTGTAATTTTGTATAAGGATAAGCATGAGGTTATACCTGTTGTTAGTAGTATAGAAAATTTAGAGTATGAACTTTCTTCAAAGATTAAAAAACTTATGAGAAAAAATCCTATAGAGATTGGATATTTAAACTTAGATGGTTCTCCAAAAATGGAAAAGCCTTCTTGGACAAACCCTAATCCTAAGGGAGGCCCCCTTTCTATTTTAAAAGATTTTATAGAAAAGAATTATAAACTTGTTATTTTAGATAAACACAATAAAAATGGTATTCCATCTAGTATAAAAACTCTTATTATAGTAAATCCTAAAACAATAGATGATAGAACACTTTTTGAGATTGACCAATTTCTTCTTTCGGGAGGAAATTTGATTATCTTTGATAATAGTTTTGTAAGGAATGGTATTCAAGGTGTTGTAAAAACAAATAACTTAAATAGATTATT
>JAMORN010000003.1 GCA_027063545.1 bacterium
TAGTATTGAGTGTTTTTGATGAACTTATAAGAAGGGGTAAGAATCCAAAGGATCTAAAGCCTCTTGCTAGTAAATTAATAAATGTTTTTTATGAAGTATTAAAGGATTTTAAATCACCAACCCCACCAGAGAATAGTATTATTGATATATTAATGAAAGAAAATAGAGAAATAGAAAAAAGGCTTGATAGTATAAAACCTAAACTAACAGAACTTAATAAATATAAAGATGAGGAATTCAAAAATAAGGTTGATAAGGTAATTGAAGAGATTCTAAAGTTAAAAGAGGCGGATAAGCATTATTTAAAAAAAGAGAATATTTTATTTCCAGTTTTGGAGCAGATTTGGAATAATCATAGGTGCTTTCAGATAATGTGGAGTATTCATGATGATATAAGAGAGAGTTTAAAAAAATTAGAAAACTACTATAAGAATAAAACCTACGATAGAGCAACTCTTTATATTGAGTTTGGAAAACTCTATTTTAGTATGTATGATATGATAATAAGAGAAAATTTGATTGTTTATCCTGTAGCCATAGAAACCTTAACAAATGATTTACTTGATAAGATGTATGAGGATATGTTTGAGATAGGATTTTGCTTTATTGAGCCTCCTTCAAAAAAGAAAAGGGAAACAAAAGAGAGAAAAATAGAAGATGGAGTTATAGAGTTTGAAACAGGCCGTCTTAGTATAAAACAACTTGAAAATATGTTAAATACACTTCCTGTTGATATATCTTTTGTTGATAAAGATGATAGAGTGGTTTATTTTTCAAATCCAAAGGATAGAATATTTTTAAGATCAAAGGCAATTTTAGGTAGAACTGTTCAAAATTGTCATCCACCAGAAAGTATTCATATAGTAAATAAGATACTTGACGATTTTAAAAATGGCAGAAAAGATAGTTATGAGTTTTGGATAAATTTTAAAGGAAGATTTATTTATATCCAATATTTTGCAGTACGAGATGAAGAGGGAAATTATTTAGGGACCTTAGAGGTAACACAGGATGTAACCCACATAAGAGAGTTAAAGGGAGAGAAAAGGTTAATTAGTGAAGAGTAGGTTAAAAATTAGTATAATTTAAAATAAAATATTATTTTTTGGTTATGGGAAAGAAATATATAGGAGCTCATGTTAGTGCTGCAGGTGGTGTTGAAAATGCACCTTTAAATGCTCATGAAATAGGAGCAAAAGCCTTTGCGTTATTTACTAAAAATCAAAAGCAGTGGTTTGCCAAGGATTTAACAAAAGAGAGTATTGAACTTTTTAAAAAAAGGTGCGAAGATTTTGGATATACACCAGATGTTATTTTACCCCATGATGCTTATTTGATAAATATAGGAAATCCAGATAAGGAAAAAAGGGAACTATCTTTAAGAAGTTTTGTTCATGAGGCTCATAGGGTTGAGGCGTTGGGTCTTAAATATCTTAACTTTCATCCGGGAAGTCATTTAAATAAAACTAAAAGTGAAGAAAAAGGGCTTAATATAATAATAGAATCTTTAAATATTGCATTAAAGAAAACAGAAAGCGTTATTTTTGTTATAGAGACAACAGCAGGGCAGGGTACAAATCTAGGATATAGATTTGAGCATATAAGATATATAATAGATAATGTAGATGACAAATCTAGGATTGGAGTTTGTATTGATACTGCTCATATCTTTGAGTCAGGATATGATATTCGAGACAAAAACTCTTATGAAAAAACAATGGAGGAGTTTGATAGAGTAATTGGATTTAAATATTTAAAAGGGGTTCATTTAAATGATTCAAAAACTCCTCTTGGTTCAAGGGTTGATAGACACGAATCTATAGGAAAGGGGCATATTGGTATTGATGCTTTTAGATTTTTGGTTAATGATCCTCGTTTTAATAATATTCCATTAATTCTTGAAACACCAAAAAAAGATCTTTGGCCAGAGGAAATAAAACTACTTTATAGTTTAATTGAGGAATAGATTATGGGAAAGTTAGTAATACTTAATAAATCTAACAAAAAGATTTTAGAAACACTATGTTTAGAATTTTTTGATATAGAGGCTTTTGTTGAGGACTTATCAGTTGATGAGATAAAAGAGGTAATTAAGAATCTTCCTTCAGAGTGTTTAAAGTTAAGATTTACTTTTTATAATATTGAATATGGAGATAATGTAAGAAGGCTAATATTAAACCAAAAGCCTCTTTATAAAGCTGGAATAATATATGATGATATAGATTATATTGTTAATGATACAGATTTTTTTGTTTCAGAT
>JAMORN010000004.1 GCA_027063545.1 bacterium
AAGAAAACTTCCCCATTCACTGGTTGAATCTTTTAAATCCACTTTAGAGGTTACAAAGGAAGCTGATTTGATTTTAGTTTTAATTGATGGTTCTGCTTCCAATATTAATGATCAAATAAAAGTAGTAAAAAATACTCTAAAAGAGATTGGGGTAGATAATACAATAAAAATGCTATACGTATTTAATAAAATAGATAAGTTATCTGAAGAGGATTTGATTGTATTAGAGAATAAGTATAAAGATGCTGTTTTTATATCAGTAAAGCAAAAAATTAATATAGATAAATTGCTTGATAAAATAGTTGAGTTAAAGAATTTATATTATGAAAGTATTTTTGTAACATATAATTATGATTTTTACAAATATTTAGAAAGAAATAAGGATAGATTTGACGCTGTTTCAATAGTGGAAAAAGAAGGGGAGCTTTTCATTTATATCAAATATAAAAAAGAATTAAAAGAATACATATTGAATATTATTGATAAATGGGAAGTTAGAGTTGATCAGTAAAGAAATTAAATATTTAATAAATCCTATTCATAAATCTAAGCTAGATTTATATATAAAGGATATATTTTCAGGAAAATTAAGTGGGGAATTTAAAAGTTTATTATCAGGATATTCTTCCGATTTTTTAGAATATAAGGAATATAATTATGGAGATAGTATAAACTTAATAGATTGGAAAGTATTTGCAAGAAAAGAGAAGCTTTATATAAAGAAGTTTCAACATTATTCTGATAGTAATATTTATTTTGTTTTAGATTCATCAGAAAGTATGTCTTATAGAGAAAAATTTTCTAAATTTGAGTATGGATTTTTATTAGTCTCTATTTTAAGTTTAATTTTTTCCTTTTATAGGAATAGAGTATTTTTGATAACTTATATAAATAATAGATATGTACAATTGAAAATTGATAGTATTAAGGAGCTATATAAAACAATTGATATTTTATCTAAAACTCATTATAGTGCTTCCTTTTTTTCTAACATAATTGAGAATAAAAACTTTTTTTTAAGTATATCTTCAAATAGTATAGTATTTCTTTTATCAGATTTTATGGAAGATGAAAAAATAATATTAGAGTTTTATAAATTATTAGAGCATAAGACCAAAAGATTTTATGGTATACAAATAATTACAAATGATGAATTAAATTTAAATTTTGATGAAAATATAAATTTAGTAGATATTGAAAATAAAGAAGAAAGTTATTTTTTAGAAAGTAAAAGTTTAAAAAGAAAATATATAGAAGAAGTAAATAGATGGATGAATAATTTAAAAAAAATTTTTACCAAAAGATATAATCGTTTATTTATTTATAATATGGAAGAGCCTTCAATATTTGCTATAAAATTAATAAAAGAGATAAATTAAATATGATAAATAAAAACAATACTTTATTAGAAGTAAAAAACTTAGAGGTTAAGTTTTTTTTAAAAAACAAGATTATCCACGCAGTTAATAAAGTAAATTTTAAAGTTAATAGGGGAGAGATAGTATCATTTGTGGGAGAATCTGGGTGTGGAAAAAGTGTAACAGCTTTATCTATATTAAGGCTCATAAAACCTCCGGGAAAAATTGTTAATGGAAAAATTTTATTTAACGGCAAGGATTTATTAAAACTAAAAGAGCAGGAAATAAGAAAGATAAGGGGAAAAGATATTTCTATAATTTTTCAGGATCCCATGACAAGTTTAAATCCTGTATTTAAGGTTGGCGAACAGATAAGAGAAGTAATAACAACGCATTATCCTTATATATCTAAAAAAGAAAGTAAACAAATGGTTATTGAGCTATTGGAAAAATTAAAAATTCCTAAAGAAAGATATAATTCTTATCCATTCGAACTATCTGGAGGGATGAGACAACGAATTATGATAGCTATGGCTATAATACTAAAGCCATCATTAATTATTGCTGATGAGCCAACAACCGCATTAGATATATCTGTACAGCGGGAAATTATTGATTTACTTTTAAAATTGAAGGAAGAATTAAATTTATCTATTATTTTTATTACTCACGATTTAAGAATAGTAAACTATATTTCTGACAGGGTATATATTATGTATGCAGGTAAAATTATAGAGGAGGGAAATAAAGATGAAATATTTAGAAATCCTTTACATCCTTATACACAAGCCCTTTTAAATTCTATTCCCAAGATAGGTGGTAATAGGAGACTTTATTCTATACCCGGAAGTGTTCTTAATCTATGGAATTTACCAGAAAATTGTTATTTTTATAATAGATGT
>JAMORN010000005.1 GCA_027063545.1 bacterium
CTGATTAAAACAGATGAATATGGTGACAATAAATATGGTCAAAGTGTTAATGATTTGTACATACATTTATATGAAAAAAAATATCAATTTTCAATAAGACATAAACCTAATATAGTATTAGTAAAAGAAAAATATAAATATGAAAAATATTTTATTGCTTCTATTTTTGGTCAATTTCTTGAAGATAAAGAATTTGACTATTTTGAAGAAAATTTTAATGAAATATTTGAACCAAATGAGATAACCTTAGATGGTAAATCATTAGCTGAACTTTATTCAAATCATTATTTTACACCTTTAGATATTGGACATGCAAAAATAGATATAAACTCTCATGAAAAAACTCCTGACCCTCGGTTATTTATACTCGATATTAAAGAGACTAAAGATTTAATAGATTTTTGGAATTTAAGAATTATTTATAGAGAAATAATACCTATTCCTAAACAATGGATAGAAGAACTTTCTTCTTTCTGCAAAAATTTTATAAAAAAACATTATCGTCCATCTCCCTGGCAAAAAGATTATATGTTTCATTCTACTACAATGTTTTCTCGATCTATTTCAGAAGAAAAAGCAAAAAATATTTATAAAGATTATATTGAAGTAGATATTCAAGGAGCAAATCATATACAATATTGGTATCCAAATATTCAAATACAGAAATCTAATTGGGTTGCTAGATTCAGAAGACCTATATTAAAATACGATGAAGTAAAAAAAGAAATAAACTTATCTGAAAGTGATAATAATCAGATTTATTTTGATACATTATCTCCTGACTTTGCAAAAAAATATGATAATAAAATTCGTTGGGCAAATGTTATAAATATTGAAGATAGAAGTTTTAAAAATAAAATAGCTACTAATTTTCCTACCAATTATAGAGATCCTATTTTTCCAAAATTTAATTTTTATAGAGAGCTTTTACTTCCCACTACCGAAGGGTTAACTATATTTCCTGAATATATCAATGAAACCCATAGATGGAGATTAGAAAATGGAACAAAAACCATTAATCAATGGTTAGATAAATATAACATAAAAGCAGTTGTATCTGATGCCGGAAAAGCTACACAACAAATTATTGATACTATTGGTGGAGTAGCACAGGTATTTAGTCTAACAAATAAAAATGTTATTGAACAACTTAATAAAATGGCGAATACCCCGTTAACAAGAAGTTTTCAAATCAATAAATTTGAAAATGAAATTAATAAGAATATAAAAAAAAGCCCATATGGACATACTCGTTCGGAGATATTAGTTTCACAAAAAATTGTTGAACTTGGCTTAGAGCTAAAGTGTTCTAAATGTGACAGTTGGAATTGGTATGCATTAAATAGTCTTGATTATAACTTAACATGTAACAGATGTTTAAAAGAATTTAATTTTCCTGTTACTAAACCAACAAAATCTGATTTTTCAAGATGGGCATATAGAGTTATTGGAGCTTTTGCTTTACCCGATTATGCAAGAGGAGGCTATGCTGCATCTTTGGCTATTCACTTTTTTGAACGAAATATTGGGTTTTCTAATGATTTAACTATTACTTGGTCAGGTGGACAAGAATTAACACTAAAATCAGGAGAAAAAGCTGAATCTGATTTTATTCTTTGGACTCAAAAAAAAGAAATTCTTGATTTGCATAAGTCCACAGACATAGTATTTGGAGAAGCAAAAAGTTTCGCTAAAGATGCATTCAAAGATTCTGATATACAAAAAATGAAATTACTTGCTGAAACATTTCCAAAATCAATACTTGTTTTTGCAACAATGAAAGAATTTAAAGATTTTTCAGATGATGAAATTAATAGATTAAAAGAGTTAGCAGAATGGGGACGAGGTTATGATAATAAAAATAAAGAAATAAGAGCCTATATTATGATATTAACAGGCTTAGAACTTTTTATAGATGATTATGGTGGACTTTCAAGAACTTGGGAACAAAAAGGTGGAAAACATCAAGAATTAATTACATCTTCCGCAACCAAATATAATATTCATAATTTAAAATTTTTAGCTGAGCTAACTCAACAAATATATTTAGATATGCCATCTTATTATGATGGATTATATATACAAAATAGACAACAAAACCTAGCACCGAACAGGTAAACCTGTCGGTGAAGTCAGTCGTTGCTCTGGACGCTACGCATCCAGCCCAACTTGACAAAACAATCAAATAATATTAAAATACATTGTATATATAAAAGTATTAGGATATAAATGTGTTTAAAAGTAAAACTATA
>JAMORN010000006.1 GCA_027063545.1 bacterium
AAAAACTCTTCATTTGCTTTAAAACTTTCAAAAAAAATTCCTTTTATATCCTCTTTATTCTCTTTTAAATCTTTAATTCTTTTATCTATATGCCTTTTAGACTCTTCTAAAAACTCTTTTATCCTTTCAATAATTATTGTCTCATAGATAAAAAAACGAGTAATATATAAAAATCTTTCATCTAAAATTAAAAAAGGAGAGGAAAAATTAAATTCTTTTATATTTGAGTCTGTATATAAATAGGTAATAATGTTTTTATTCTCAAATTCTTTTTTTAAACTAGTATCTAATAAATACTTTTTCCAATTATAAAGAACACTAAAATCTATATCTAAATCCTCTCCTAGAGTTGCTTCTGCTATTTTAATAAAAAAATCTAAATCTTCCAAATCTAAAACTACATGTTTATCCTTAAAAAGTTGATAAAGAAGATAAAATAAAGTATAGAAAAAATCATTTATATCATTTTGGACTTCTTTGAATTCTATTTTATTTAAAACAAACTCATTATAAAACTTTGCATAATAACTTGGTGTTGAAATTACCCCCATTTACTTCTCCCATATATAATACTTTAATGGTGGAAAACCATTAAAACTCACAGATGAATATGTTAATGTATAAGCCCCTGTAGATAATATAAAAACTTTATCACCTATCTTCAAATCTTCTGGAAGATAATATTCACTCTTTTCATATAAAATATCCATACTATCACATGTTGGTCCTGCTAAAATTACTCTTTTAGGAAAGCCTTCTCTTTCACATATTATTGGAAATTTAATACTCTCATCAATTGTCTCAATAAGACCTCCAAACTTTCCAATATCAAGATAAACCCAATTGTATGGGTCTATATAGTTTTTCTTTGATATTAAAACTACTTCAGAAACAATTATACCTGCCTCTGCCACCAAAAACCTACCTGGTTCTATTATAATCTCAGGAAGATCCTCAAAATCTTCAAAAACAAATCTTCTAATTTCTTTAATTAAAAGATCATCTTCTGGAATTGGTTCTGTATATCTCGCAGGAAGCCCTCCACCAATATTTAACATTTTAAGTTCAATACCTTCTTCATCTCTCATATAATTAAAAATAAACCTTGCTGTTGCAATTGCCTCATCCCATTGCCCAACATCACGTTGCTGAGAACCAACATGAAAAGAAACTCCATAAGGAATAAGTCCTAATTTCTTTGCAAGTATTAGTGTATCAACAACAATATCAAGATGAGCACCAAACTTCTTACTTAAAGGCCAATCTGCTCCAATACCTGTGGTTAAAATTCTAGAAAAAACTTTACTCCCGGGCGCATATTTAGCTATATTTTTAACATCCTCTTCAGAATCTGTAACAAAAAGCCTAACCCCTTTTTTATAAGCGTACTCTATATGAGTTCTCTTTTTTATAGTATTACCAAAACTTATTCTCTCCGGCTCAACACCTATTTCAAGAAGAAGATCAAGTTCGTAAATAGATGCTATATCAAAATAAGAACCTTCTTCTTTTAAGATCTCCAATATTTCTTTTACAGGATTTGCTTTTACAGCGTAATAAATCTTTGCTTCTGGAAAGTTTTCCCTTATTAATCTATACTTTTCTCTAACCCTTTCTGGATTTATTACCAAAAAAGGTGTTTCTTTATCCTTAATAAAATTTTTAAATCTTTCCCAATCTTCTTTTGTTCTTATAAAACTACCTTTCTCTTTTAAAACCTCAATAATCTCCTCTTGTCTCATTTCCTTTTCCCTTTATCCATTTTTTATTTATCTTAAATTAGCAGTATAAAGAGGTGTATAAATAGGACCTTCTTTTGTTAAATCAGATTTAAAAATAGTTAATTTATTTAATGTTAGTTTTATAGGTTCAAATTTTAATGAATATTCTTTAGGTATTACTAGTTTTTTCTTTACTCTTGCAATCGTAATATGAAGTTTAAAATTCCGAAACTCCTTTTCTCCAATATTTAAACTATTAAAACTATCCCTAAAATCGTTATATATCTCCTCTAAATAAGGATAACTGGTTTTTGAACCTATCCATACAATTTTAGGATTAAATCTTGAAGGAAAAAAACCTAATTCATCTAAAATAACTTCTTGTGATTTTCTTCCATTATAGGAAGAAAGTTTTTCTTTTACTATGTTAAACTCTTCCTCAGAAATATTGCCTAAAAATCTCATTGTTAAGTGAATATTTTCCTTTGAAGAAAGTTTTACAGGATAAAAACTTCTCTTAAATTCTT
>JAMORN010000007.1 GCA_027063545.1 bacterium
TGGAATGAAAAAATAGATTTTATATATAAAGAATTGATAGAAATACAGATAAAAAAGAATAATTGGGAACAAACTAATAAAGGTAAGCCTTGGGAGGACGAAGAGATTAAGTTCATATTACAACACGCTCCCACAAAAGAAAATATTTTAAAATTAGCAAAAATTTTTAAAAGAGGTTATGGTAGTATAGAGCAAATATATAGATGGGCTGCAGAAGATGCTAAATCTATAAAAGAGAAAAGAGATGATGATAAATTTATAAATCAAATATTGAAAGTTAGAAAACAAATAGGTTGGAGAGCCACTTGATATACTTAATTTATTTCTATTATATTTGAAATACTTATATTATTTTTGTTCGTAATTAAAATAGCATAAACAAAAATAGGGAAAGAAGAGTAAAAGGTTAGTTTTTCTTTTATATCAACATCTATTTCTAAATGGTTAAATTTAAAAGTATAGGTATTTATTTTTTCAGTTGTAATTTCTTTTAGAATTAAATATTTAATATTTCCAAAGAAGTTAGATGATTTAGCATAAATTTTTAAATTTTCTTTGTCTATTGTTATAAATCCACCTGTTGAAAAGGAAGATGAGCGAAGGTTATTTATTAATTCATTAAAGTTGCGAAACTCTTTTATAAATGTCCTATTTCTTCCAAAGAGATGAGATTTATTTGTTGAAATTTTAAAAAGAGGCATTTTTATATAATAACCAATGGAAAAATATCCATGGGAATCATTTCCTGCAACTAAAAAAGGAGGTTCTTTTTTGTTTTTTAATTTTTCTTGAAGTATTTTATCTAAAATTTTTATATCTTTTTCAAATGTAAGCCATGGAAATCTATTTAAAAACTCAATACCATCTACTTCATTTAATAGTTCATTAAAAGAGTAGTTTCCACGATTAAGAAGTATTTTATGAGCAAAAGGTATTTTTTCGGTAGGATGTGCTGCTATTTTTATCTTTGATTTAATATCAGTTAAATAAATGTTTGGTTTATTTCTAAAAAGTTCTTCACCTCCATCACCTTTTCCAATATAAGGTTTTTCTAAATTTTCATCTAAAATAATTAAATGAACATTTTGATTTTTTGAGTTTCCAACAGATAACTCTTCTGAGAGGATCATAGATTTAACTTTTGAATTTAACTCTTTTAGTTTTTCCCATTTTTCAAAAGTTGCTGTTTTAGAAAAAAATTCTCCGATCCTGTCATCTAAATCATAACTATGATCTGTTATAACAAAATAGTCTAAGTCAATAAAGTTTTTTATTTTATCATAACACTCAACAGAAGCACCAAACTCAACAAAATCTTCTGTAAAATTAGAATGAACATGAAAATCAATAGAATAAAATTCAGAGATTCTAGGATAGTCTTCTAAAATATAATATATTTCTATATTTTTTGGATTTCTTACAATGTTTGTATTAATAAAAGAGATGTCTTTTCCGTTTATTGAGGCATAAATTTTTGCTTTTATTTTAAGTTTAAAAAATTGTTTTTGAGATGTAGGATTTAAAGAGAATAGAGTATAAATAAAGTTTTCTATGTTAATGTAAAAAATTTTGCATTCATAGATTGATGAGAATTTTTGATTTATTTCTATGGTGTGGGTTGTTGTCTTATTTTCTGAAGAGATAGCTATTTCTAATTTATGAATATAAATAGGAAATTTGTGAGAGTCTTTTATTTGTAGGATAATTGGAATATATGGTTTATTAAAAACAGCCCAAATTGAATCAACCACCACCTCCGGCTCATTTTTATATAAAAAACCTTTAAATAGTTTTGTTGGAAAATAATGAATTTCTGCAGTCATAAGAAGAAAATAAAAAAATTTAAGAGGAGAAGGGAATATTCTTTTGTTGTTGGAAGAGTAGAGAAGATTGTATATTTATATAAATTTTTATAGCTTAAAGGAGGATAATTTAAAAAAATTAACACTAAGTGTTAAAAAAAATACTTGATAAAAATTTAATTCTGGAGTATATTATATATGGAAATATACTTTAAAGATAAAAAAATAGCAAAGATATTTAATAGTAAAAAAGAACTTATAAAAAAATACGGGAATAATATAGGTAAGAAAATTATGCAAAGATTAGATGATATGAAGGCAGCAAAAAATTTAGAAGAGTTAATGACCCTTCCCGGCAATCATCATCCTTTAAGAGGTGATAGAGAAGGACAGTTTGCGTGTAGTGTAGGACAACCTTATAGATTA
>JAMORN010000008.1 GCA_027063545.1 bacterium
CATATAAATCTAATCCTCTTCTTCAACTAATACCTCTGTAACTTTATCCCCTTCTTGAAGATTAATTAGTTTAATTCCTTGGGTATTTCTAGATAATACACTCACATCTTGTAATTTTATTTTTATAACATTTCCATTTTTTGTTACTATAAATGCTATATGATTTGGTGTTGCTCTCTTAACAGCAACTACTTTACCATTTTTCTCTGTAACTTTTATATTTATCACGCCTTTAGCACTTCGTGATGTTAATCTATAATCCTCAAAACTAGACATTTTACCATATCCATTTTCCGTAACTGTAAGTATAAAACTATCTGAAATTTTATCCTCTGGGATTGATAACACATCAATTACTCTATCATCTCCATCTAATTTTATTCCTATTACTCCTTTTGTATTTCTATTTCTTTCTGGAACATCTGTTTGATTAAACCTTATTGCTTTTCCATTTCTTGTTGCAATTAACACTTGAGAATTCTTTTTAGAAACAATAACAGATAGTAATTTATCATCATCATTAATTTTTATAGCATAAAGTCCTGTTGAACGTGGTCTTGAAAAATTTTCTACCTTTGTTTTATTTATCAATCCCCTCTCTGTAACCATTATTAAATAATCTTCTGGTTCAAAAGAAGATAAATTAATAATTGTCCTTATCTCTTCATCCTGCTCTAATTTTATAATATTTCTTATCAATTTGCCTCTGGCATTTCTTGATCCTTCCGGTATTTGATAAGTCTTTACCCAAAATACTCTACCTCTATTAGTAAATAAAAGAAGATAATCAAGCATCTTAGCATTAACAATATTTGAAACAAAATCATCATCACTTGAGTAAGTAATATTTACACCCCTTCCTCCTCTATTTTGGAATCTATATGTTTTTAGAGGAATTCTTTTAATATATCCCTTCTTTGTTAAAATCACCATCATATCTTCATTTATAATAGTATCTTCAATTGTAATATCTTTGTTCTCATAATCCGTTATTATTTCTGTTCTTCTTTTATCAGAATATAATTTTTTTATTTCTTCTAATTCTTCTACTACAACTACTTCTTGAAGTTCTCTTGAACCTAATAAATTTTTTAAATATTCAATTTTTTGTAAAAGCTCTTTATATTCCTCTTCTAATTTTTCTATTTCTAAAGATGTAAGACGAGCAAGTCTCATATCAAGAATTGCCTGGGCTTGTACCTGAGTAAGTAAAAATCTCTCTATAAGTTTTTGTGCCGCCTCTTGAGTATCTTTAGAACCTTTTATTATTGCAACAACCTCATCTATATTTGCTAAAGCAATCTTTAATCCTTCTAAAATATGAGCCCTTTCTTCTGCTTTTTTAAGTTCATACTTAGATCTTCTTACAATAACTTCTACTCTAAACTCTACAAAATTATATATCATCTCTTTTATATTAAGTAATTTTGGAACCCCATCTACCAAAGCCACCATATTAACACCAAATGTGGTCTCCATATTAGTATGTTTATACAATTGATTTAAAACTAGTTCTGGATCTACATCTTTTCTCACCTCTATATAAATTCTTAAACCCTCTTTATCTGATTCATCTCTAAGTTCTGTGATACCATCTATTTTTTTCTCATTTATTAGCTTTGCTATATCCTCTATTAGTTTTGATTTATTTACCATAAAAGGAATTTCTGTAACAATTATAGCCTTTTTACCTTTCTTTTTTTCCTCTATATGACTTTTTGCTCTTAGTCTTATTCTACCAAGCCCTGTTTTAAAGTATTTTATTATCTCTTGTTTACCTAATATCATTGCTCCTGTAGGGAAATCTGGACCTTTTATTATTTCTGCAAGTTCTTCAACAGTAATATCCTTATTTTTTATATATGCAATAATCCCCTCAATAACCTCACCTAAATTATGAGAAGGAATATTTGTTGCCATTCCAACTGCAATACCTGTAGATCCATTTATTAAAAGATTTGGTATAACTGATGGAAGAACAGTTGGTTCTTTTTCTTCATTATCAAAATTAGGAACAAAATCAACAGTATCTTTATCTATATCCCTTAAAAGTTCTTCGGCTATTCTTGAGAGTCTTGCTTCAGTATAACGCATTGCAGCTGCACTATCACCATCAATCGAACCAAAATTACCATGACCATCTATTAATGGATACCTTAAAGAAAAATCTTGAGCCATTCTTACCAATGCATCATATACTGCTGTATCTCCATGGGGATGGTATTTACCAAGAACCTCACCAACAATTCTTGCACTTTTTTTATGAGGCCTATTATGATAAAGGCCTAATTCTTTCATTGCATATAAAATTCTTCGTTGAACTGGTTTCAATCCATCTCTAACATCTGGGAGAGCCCTTGCAACAATAACACTCATTGCATAATCTAAAAAACTATCCTTCATTATATCTTCAATATTAACTTCTATAACCTTTTGATCTGAAAATAAATTAAGATCCTCTGCCATAAGAACTCCTTTTTTATAGTTGTTTTTTAAAATTAAACATTATTAAAGTTTTTATAAAAAATAAGATTTTTTTATTTTTAAATCATTAAAAAATAAATAAAAAGGAGTTTTATATGAAAATTTTGTTTTATATTTCAAAAAGTGGCGAATATATACATGCTTTAAATATAGAAAGAAAACTCAATTCTAATGATATAGAAAAATTAAATTGGTTGTTTGATAACTCTTTTTTATCAGAAGATAATCTTATAGAAGGTACATTTATTGGGCCTAGAAAAGAGATGGTTACCCCTTATTCTACAAATGCTGTTGAAATTACCAAAAATATGGGTATAGAAGGTATTGTAAGAATAGAACTATTTAAAAGGGTCAAAGAAAATACCTCTCCAAATTATGATCCAATGCTTGAACAAGTCTATAACAATCTTGATCAAAATATCTTTAAAATAGAAAGAGAACCTGAACCTATAAAATTTATAGAGGACATAGAAAAATACAATGAAGAGGAAGGCCTTGCTTTAAGCAAAGAAGAGATAGAATATTTAAAAAATATTTCTAAAGAATTAGGAAGGCCTTTAACTGATAGCGAAATATATGGCTTTGCTCAGGTTAATTCTGAACACTCAAGACATAAAATATTTAATGGAAAATTTATTATTGATGGTAAAGAAATGGAGGAATCTCTATTCTCTCTTATAAAAAAGACAACAAAGTTAAATCCAAATAGGGTTATATCTGCATATAAAGACAATGTTGCTTTTATAGAGGGTCCTAAAATAGAACAATTTGCTCCTAAAACTCAAGAAACTGCTGATTTCTTTGAAGTTAAACCAATAAAAACTGCTGTAAGTTTAAAGGCTGAAACTCATAATTTTCCAACAACAGTTGAACCTTTTTATGGTGCTTCCACAGGTTCTGGAGGAGAAATTAGAGATAGAATGGCTGGGGGTAAAGGAGGAATTGCTCTTGCAGGAAGTGCTGTGTATATGACAGCCTATCCTAGGCTTGACTCCTCAAAAAAGTGGGAGAAAAAAATAAAAGAGAGAAAATGGCTTTATCAGACACCTAAAGATATTCTAATAAAAGCATCAAATGGGGCTAGTGATTTTGGGAATAAGTTTGGACAACCTTTGATAGTTGGTAGTTTATTAACATTTGAACATGAAGAGAATGGAAAGATTTATGCTTATGATAAGGTTGTAATGCTTGCTGGAGGTGTGGGATTTTCTAAGTTAGAAGATTCTAAAAAGGATGATCCTGAGGTTGGAGATAAAGTTGTAATGATGGGAGGAGAGAACTATAGAATTGGAATGGGTGGGGGTGCAGTTTCATCTGTTTCGACAGGAGAATATCAAAAGACATTAGAACTTAATGCTGTTCAAAGGGCAAATCCTGAAATGCAAAAAAGGGTTTATAATGCTATAAGAGCAATGATAGAAGATGATAATAATCCTATAGTTTCTATACATGACCATGGAGCTGGAGGTCATTTAAATTGTTTTTCTGAACTCTTAGCTGAAAAAGGTGGTAGAATTGATTTGGATAAACTTCCTATAGGAGATCCTACTTTATCTTTAAAGGAGATTATAAATAATGAATCTCAAGAAAGAATGGGGCTTATTTTAAAGGAAAAAGATATTGAAAAATTAAAAAAAGTTTCAGAAAGGGAAAGGGCCCCTTTATATATAGTCGGAGAGGTTACTGGTGATAAAAAACTTCTCTTTATCGATAATAGAACTGGCGAAAAACCTATAGATCTTCCACTTGAATATCTATTTGGTAAACCTCCCAAAACTATAATAAAAGACGAAACAATTGATTTAAATTTTTCTGAAGGTATATATAATGAAAGTCTAATAGAAGAGTATATAGAAAATGTATTACAACTTGAATCTGTGGCATGTAAAGATTGGTTAACTAATAAAGTAGATAGATCTGTTACTGGTAAAGTCGCAAAGCAGCAAACTGCAGGAATATTACAACTGCCTATTAATAATCTTGGTGTTGTTAGCTTAGATTATACTGGAACTAAAGGAGTTGCTTTAAGCTTAGGAGATAGACCAATTGCAGGACTAATAAATCCTGAAAGTGGTAGTATTCTCTCTGTTGCAGAATCTTTAACAAATATTGTCTGGGCTCCAATTGAAGATGGATTAAAGGGAATCTCTTTAAGTGCTAATTGGATGTGGCCTGCTAAAAATAAGGGAGAAGACTCTAGACTTTACAGAGCAGTAAAGGCTCTCAGTGAATTTGTTATTAAATTAGGCATAAATGTACCGACAGGAAAAGATTCATTATCTATGACTCAAAAATATCCAGATGGAAAGGTTGTATATTCTCCAGGAACTGTTATAATATCTGCCGTAGGTGTAGTTGAGGATATTAAAAAGGTTGTTGAACCTGTAGTTTATCCTGATGAAAATACATCTTTAATATATATTGATTTCTCATTAGATGATTTTAATCTTGGAGGAAGTGCTTTTTATCAAACATTAAATAAAATAGGTAAAAAAGCACCTAATGTTGATCCTGAATATTTTAAAACAGCATTTAATACCCTTCAAAAATTAATAAAAGAAGAGAAAATACTTGCTGGTCATGATGTTTCATCTGGAGGACTTATAACCACACTTCTTGAAATGGTATTTTCTCATATATCTGTAGGTATGGATTTAAATCTTTCTGAATTAGGTGATGATATTGTCAAAATTTTATTCTCGGAAAAGCCTTCTGTTGTTATTCAAGTAAGAAATGAAGATTTAAAGTATATAGAAAATACTTTAAATAGTAATAATATAAAATTCTTTAAAATAGGAAAAATCGTAAATTCTAGTGATGAACTTAATATAGAATTTAGAGACAAACTATATACTTTCTCTATTTCATACCTAAGGGATATATGGTATAAACCATCTTATTTACTTGATATGCATCAAACACAAGGAAATTTGAGTGTAAAAAGATACGAGAATTATAAAAAACAACCTTTAGAATTAAAATTTCCAGATTATTTTAAAGGAAATCCTTCTCAATATAATATCTATTTAAACCTAAAATCATCAAAAAAGCCTAAAGCTGCTATAATAAGAGAAAAAGGGATAAACGGCGATAGAGAAATGGCTTGGAGTTTATATTATGCTGGTTTTGATGTTAAAGATATTCATATGACCGATTTAATTTCTGGAAGAGAAAATTTAGAAGATATTCAATTTTTAGTATTTCCAGGAGGGTTTTCAAATTCTGATGTATTAGGTTCTGCTAAAGGATGGGCTGGAGCATTTTTATATAATGAAAAAGCAAAAAAGGCAATAGAAAACTTTTATTCAAGAGATGATACAATATCTTTAGGTGTATGTAATGGATGTCAATTAATGGTAGAGTTAGGGCTTATATATCCAGAGCATAAAAATAAACCTAAAATGTTATGGAATGATTCTCATAAATTTGAAAGTGCTTTTATTTCAGTAGAAGTTCTTCCAAACAATTCTGTAATGTTATCTTCGCTTGTTGGCTCAAAACTTGGGGTTTGGGTTGCTCATGGAGAAGGAAAATTCTATTTCCCTTATGAAGAAAAAAAATATAAAATACCATTAAAATATGTGTATAAGGAATATCCGGGGAATCCTAATGGTTCTATGTATAATGCGGCTGGGATTGTATCTAAAAATGGAAGGCATCTTGCTATGATGCCTCATCTTGAAAGGGCAATCTTCCCATGGCAATGGGGATATTATCCTTTTGATAGAAGAAAAGATGAAATTACTCCTTGGATGGAGGCTTTTGTTAATGCAAGAGAATGGGCAAAAAAATTTTTGTGATTATACTAAATTTGGCAACTATTTATATGATAATAAAATTGTAAGATTAATACTTTTTATTTTTGATTTATCAACAAGTTTTTTAATATTGTTTAGAAAAAAAAAGTTGCCAAATAAAATAGAGAAAATACTAATACTTAAAGTAGATCATATAGGTGATCTTTTGATAGCAACCCCTGCTATAAAAAGGCTAAAAGAAGAAAATCCTTCATCTCAAATAGATATAGTTGTAAGCCCTTGGGCTAAACAAATAGTTATTGATAATCCTTTTATTGATAATATATATACCCTAAGGCATTTTATTCATAATCGTCATGAAAAGAGTTTTATAAAAAAAATCTATTATTTTATTTATGATTATTTAAGATTAGTTTTTAAATTGAGAAAAAATAAATATGATCTTGTTTTAGTTTTTAAAGAATACTTAGGATCTATTATTACTATTGGAAGATTTATAAATGCTGGATATGTAATTGGTCATTCTACCTCTGGTGGAAGATTCTTTTTAGATAAAATTGTTCAATGGGATCCTTTAAAACATGAAGCTGAACATCAATTTGAGATTTTGGAACCTTTAGGTATTAGGTATGAAAAAGAAAAGTTAGGTTATTATCTAAATTTTAAAGAAGATGATTATAAAAAGGTAGAAAATGAATTAATAAAATATAACCTTAAAGAAAATGAGTTTATAATAATTCATCCAGGTTCAGGAGATAAAAGAAGAGTTGTGAATAGAAGTGTATGGTTAAAAGTAATAGAAGAAAATCAACTTCCTATTGTAATAACAGGAATAAGAAGGGAAGAATATTTAATAAATGAAATTATAAATAATACTCCTTATAAGGATAGGATCATTAAACTAGTAGATGTTTTTACTATAAAACAAATGGCAATATTTATATCTAAGGCAAAACATTTATATACTGTAGAGAGTCTAATAATGCACTTATCTTCATTTAGTAATACTCCTACAACTATTTTCTGGAAACTTAAAAAAACAATAAACGCCACCCACCAATGGGGGCCGCTGAATAAAAAAGAGTTGGAAATTATTAGGTTAGAAGATTAAAATATTATTTAATTAAAATAGCCTTTTTTTCTAAATGAATATTTTCTCCCTCTAAAACTACCAGATACATACCTGATGATAAACCTTTCCCATCAAAAGTAAAATTATGTACTCCTTCTTTTAAATAAGAATCTTCTATAAGAACCTTAACTAACCTACCATTTAAATCATAAACCTTTAAACTTACCTTTTCCTTTTCTTGCAAATTAAAACTAATGTGTGCCTTAGGATTAAATGGATTTGGAGATATATTTAACTCTAATTTTTTATCTATATCTTTTGTTTTTTTAACCTTTGTTGGTAAATTAAAAGGATTCCACCAATTCCCTGATATAACAAGCATATTTAAAAGTGTTAATGTTGCTTGATAATATTCATCAGGTGTTTGATCTTTTAAGTAATTCCATCCAGCATTTAGCCAATCTTGATATTTACTATCAATCATACCTGCTGTAACAAAAGGAGCTACAAAAGCAGGATCTCCACTGTAAGATCCAGGAATTGCTGTCCCATCTAATTTATATCCTGCAAGTATTTGAGAAGGATCTCCCCCTGTTCTTTCAATCACCCAATCAAGCATTTTACTAACTGCTACCTTTGCTCTTTCATCTTGAGTATGTATATAATCCATGCTAAGTCTCCAAGGATCTCTACAAGCATTCCAGTAATAATGTCCATCGTAATCTGATTCTAAAAAGTTTGGATCTGCTGGACGAGCTACCTCTCCCACAATAAAATCTGGAAGAAGTCCTGTATTAGGAGAGTATGCTGTTTGAATCTGGTTTATTAAAGAATATATAGTATCTACAACCTCTGTCCACAAATTGTCATTTGTATAAACTTTATATAACTTCAAATGCTCTGGCATCCAGTCTGATGATCTTGTAGAATATAAATACTCTCCATCTGTAGCCCAATCTCCAAGTCTAAGTCTTTTCAAATCATCAACTAAATACATTTTTATCCCATTTTCAATTATAGTCTTCGCTTTTGAAAGATAATTTTCATCTCCCCATTGTAAATAGGCTAAAATCAAAGCATAGGCTACATCCATATCTCCATCTGTTGCACAATCACTTCTTTTACCATAATCTTCATCTTCTGGAAGAATCCAACTCATTAAATACCCACTTATAATACTAGGAAAAGACTGGTAAACTTTAAGCATACCATCAAAAATTGTCTTTGCCTCAGGATCATATCCTGCCATTAAAGCCATTATAATCATTCCATATCCATGAGCCTCGGAAACTGTCTTAAAATTCACCTTTTCATAATCAGCATAACCCTTATATTCTACATAATATCCTCCATCTATTGTTGTTGTCGTTTTTATAAATTTAGATTTCCAAGCATCATAGTAGGTTTTTATAATCTGATTTATTTCCTCAAATGTAGTATTTGAAGGATATATAACCCCTTCAAGTTTTTGATTTTGTGGGAATGGATAGTTTTGAGCAACTATAAGTTGATTTAACACAAAAACCATAGTAATAAATAGAAAAAATATTCTAATCTTAAAAAACATAAAAACCTTCTTTGTTGTATTTTTATATTTTAAAATAACTTCATTTTATAAAAAAGACAACAGAATTAGCGATGTATTTTATGTATTCTTAAAGAATCCAAATTTCTTTTAGCTATAATTCTATATTTATTATGCTCTTTATTACTTTTACTAAAAAAATGTTCTCCAGAACCATCAAATTTAGCTACAAAAAAAAGATAATCAACTTTTGCTGGATAAAAAGCCGCATAAATAGATTTTTTACCAGGATTACAAATAGGAGTTGGTGGAAGCCCTTTTGTAACATAAGTATTATATGGAGAATTAAATCTTAAATCTTTTTTTGTTATAGGTTTTTTAAAATTTCCTGTTGCAAATCTTACAGTTGGATCTGCTTGAAGAAGCATTCCCTTTTTTAATCTATTATAAAAAACTCCTGCAATAATTGGTCTTTCTTTATCAACAACTGCTTCTTTTTCTATAATTGAAGCAAGAATTATTATATCGTAAATTGAATATTTTTTTATCATAGGAGAATTTTTACTTATTTTATTCACATATTTTACAAACTCCTGAGTCATTTTTTTTATAACATCCTCTTCTGTAGCATCTAAAGGAAAATAATAAGTTTCAGGCATAAGAAAGCCTCTCAAATTCTTGCCAAATCCAATTTTAAATTTATAAACACTATTTGAATCTAAAACTATTTTCATAAATTTATTATAACTTAACCCTAACTTTTTTTTAAAGATATAGGCTATTTCTTCTGATCTTGCTCCTTCTGGAATTGTAACCTTTATTAATTTTACTTTTCCTCTTTCTATATATTTAAATAAACTATCAATTGTGATATTCTGAGGGATCTCATAAACTCCAGTTTTCAAAATAGGAGGATTTATTTTTATATAAACCTTATAAAGATAAAGATCTAAATTATTTCTTAAAACTCCATGATTAATAAAAAAGGCCTTTAGTTTATGGGCATTATCCCCTTCTTTTATTTTTATAGTACTGAAATTAAACTTTTTTTTGTAAAACAATGTGTTATAATAATTGTAAAGAAAAACAAAAATTAAAACAAGACCTGAAAATAAAAGAAAAATTCTAATTTTTTTCATGTCTTATACTCCTATAAAGTGAGTAAAACACATAAACTACATACAGGCTAAAATATAAAATATAGCCAAGAATATTTAAAAATAAAAGTATTATAAAATTAAAAATTAATTTTAATAATATCTTAAACTCTTCCATTTTTGTAATCTAAAAATCTTTTAAAAACTATATTGAAAACCTCTTTGTTTTCTATTAAATAATCTATTACATAAAAGTCTTTTTTCATATTATCAGTTATAATTTCTTCTAATTTATAAAAATCTTTCATTGTAGTTATAATAATAAAATCATCATTTATTAAATTAAGAAATTTTTCAATTTTTTCTATATCTTTTTCTGTGTAATTATAATGATCTCTATATACAAAATCCTTTATAATTACAATTTTAAATTTATCTTTTAATATATTTTTTAAATAGGAAACATCTCCTATAGCTGCTATTAAAATTGCTTTTTTTCCATATATAGATTGAATTTTCACTTTTAATAAATCTTTTTTCTCATATTTAAAAAAAAGATATCTCTCTTCTGAAAAGAAAATATTGGTATTTAACTTCTTTATATATTCTAAGTATCTAGTAGTATTTTTTAAATAACTATACTTTGTCAAAAGTACTATATCAGCTCTTCTAATAGCAAATAATTCTTCCCTATAAAATAAAGAATCTGCTCTTGATAAATTAAATATTAAAATATCAATTTCTCTCTTTATATATAAATGTTGAAAACCATCATCTAAAATAATGATTTTATTTTTTAGATCAATAGAGTTTTCTTTCAAAATAGAGATATAATCCTCTATATTTTTCCTTCTATTTTTACCAATAAGAAATTCTATTTTAAATTGCTTATAAAGCATATAGTTTTCATCTCCCAATTCTTCTAGAGAAAAATTTCTTGCATCCTTTATATATTTAGATATAATTAGTTCTCCATTTCCTTTTCTTCTATAACCTCGGGATATTAACACTATATCTTCTTTTTTTATATTATGTTGGAGTAGTTCATTTATCAAATATTTAATAAAAGGTGTTTTCCCTGTTCCCCCAATTTGGATATTACCAACAGAAACAATAAATAAAGGATAACTCTTTTGTAATGTTAATTTTATTATTTGATTTCTTAATTCTACTCCTAGATAATAAAGCTTTAAAAACTTTTTTATTACCTTTAATAAAAATTTTTTCATAATAAATTTAATTTTTATATTTTTAATTTACATTATAATATCAAAAGATAATTTTTTAAAAAAGTTTTATTTAATTTTATTTTTAATTAAATAAAATTAGGGGAGTTAGAAATGAATTGGTTAAAGGTTATAAAAAAAGGATTTAAATTTGAGAAAAAAGAAGTAAAAAATGTTTGGACAAAATGTGAAAAATGTGGAGAAATATTATATAATCCAACATTAGAAAAAAATCTCTGGGTTTGTCCTAAGTGTGGATATCACTTTAGAGTAAATAGTAACTTTTATATAAAACTATTAGCCGATGAAGGAACTTGGGAAGAGTTTGGAGCAAATATAGAAAGTATAGATTTTTTAAAATTTAAAGATAAAAAGAAATACTCTGATAGATTAAAAACTTATAAAGAAAAAACAGGAAAAAATGATGCTGTTACAACAGGAGAATGTAAAATAAACTCCATTCCTGTTATTTTAGCTGTTATGGACTTTTCCTTTATGGGTGGATCTATGGGAAGTGTGGTTGGAGAAAAAATAAAAAGGGCAATCCAAAGGGCTATTGATAAATATATTCCTCTTATTATAATCTCTGCAAGTGGCGGAGCTAGAATGCAAGAATCAATAATGTCATTAATGCAGATGGCTAAAACTAGTGCTTATCTTGCAAAACTTTCTGAAAAAAGACTCCCATTTATTTCTATACTTACTCATCCAACAACAGGAGGCGTTACAGCTTCATACGCCAGCTTAGGTGATGTAATATTAGCAGAGCCAGGTGCATTAATCGGCTTTGCAGGTCCCCGTGTAATAAAAGAAACTATAAAGCAAGAATTACCAAAGGGATTTCAAAGGTCAGAATTCTTACTAGAACATGGATTTGTAGATAAAATTGTAGATAGACATCAACTCAAAGATACAGTTACAAAACTATTAGAATATATGTATAATAGATAAATTGAAAACTGAAGTAGAAAAATTTCTGAATAACTTTTCTAAATTTAAAGGTGAATATACCCTTGATAATATAAAAAAAGTTAGTGAAGAGTTATTTATTCCATATTCTTTAAATTCATTTATTATCCAGATCATTGGTACAAATGGTAAGGGAACAACCCTTCATTTGCTTGAAGAATATTTAAAAGCAAATAATGTAAAAGTAGGCTCTTTTAGTTCTCCCCACATTTTGGAAGTAAACGAAAGGATAAAAATTAATGGTAAAAAAGTATCTTATGAAGAAATCTCGGAAATAATTAATTATATAAAAGAAAATTCTTTATTTTATGTTAATCTATCTTATTTTGAAATAATTACTATTATAGCCATGCTTGTGTTCATAAAAAATAATGTGGATTTTATCATATTAGAAGCTGGTCTTGGAGGAAGACTTGATGCAACAACTATATTTGATAAAGATATATTAATCTTAACTCAAGTAGATTTTGATCATACAGAAATATTAGGAAATACATTAGAAAAGATATTAGAAGAAAAAATTGCTGCTATAGAAAATGCAAAAAGTTTCTTATATTTACCTCAAAGCTACAAAGAACTTAATTTAATAATAGAGAATAAACTTAATAAAAAGTATCAAGATAAAGAAAGGATACCTTTTATTTTTTATAAATCCTCTAAAGAAACATATAGAGGTATTGGTTTTATAAAAAATATTTCTTTAGTCTATTCTATTGCTAAGTATTTAGATAAAAAAGGTATTATAAAATTCTCTAAAGAAAAATTTCAAAAACTTGAAGACACTTTTATCCCTGGACGATTGAATATATTTGATATTTACAATAATACTTTAATTATTGATGTCAGTCATAACCCTAATTCTATAAAGAATCTATGCAACTTTATAAAGACAAAATTCCCCTATAAAAAGTTTCATATAATATTCTCTACCTTAGAAGACAAAGATTCTAAAAATATGATTGAGATTTTAACAAATATAGCTGAAAAATTTTATATTATTCCTATACAGGGAAAGGATAGAGAAATAAATAGTAATCTAGAAAAATTAAGAAACATTATAAGAGATTATGGATTTAAAGCTTCTCTTATAGAATATGATGAGGAAGTA
>JAMORN010000009.1 GCA_027063545.1 bacterium
CTCTTAGGCGTTATTAATATTCTAAAAGAAATTTTAAAAGATTTTAATCCTATAATTTATAATAGAAATCCTTCAATAAGACCTAAATATTCATATCTTAATTTTTTATATAATAGTAGATTTTTCTCAAATAGATTTTTTCTTTTAAAATCTCAACTAGAATCTTTTTTTAGGATAGGTTTTTATGATAATTCATTTAAAGACTATACTAGTCTTGATTTTATGGATACTGTTATTTTTGCTGGAACTCCAGAATGGTTTGGAGCAAGACTTTTACCATTATATAAAAAATTACTTAATTATGAAAAACCTATTTTGTTTTTAGGTATAGGTACAGCTCTAGAAAATAAAAAAATAAAACCTATTTATGATAAAGTTTTAAATAAAGCAAAGTTAATTACAACTCGCGATGAACTTACATATAAATTTTTAAGGAAAAGATATAATAATGTAATAATGTAGTTTATGTAGGAATAGGTGAGCCAACATTAACAGAAAACGGTGATTTAGTATTTGGAGTAATTTATGGAGATCTAAGCTCTGAGGATTCTACTGATGTTTTTGATTCAGATGTATGGTATTTACCAAAAAAAGATAAATCTTAAAAAAGGAATGTATTATGAGAAAAATAACAACTATTATATTATTTTACTCAGTATAATGATTATATTAAGTGGGATTGTTTTATATATAATGCCTCATGGTAGAATTGCTTATTTTATAGGTTGGAAGTTTTTAGGCCTTAATAAAGATCAATGGGAGAATCTTTATATTTTTTTAAACTGGAAACCAATGAAATATTATTTAACAAAAAAAGAATTACTTATATCATTTATTATGCTACAGGTACAAATGGAGGACTTTCAATAGAAGTAGGAGAAACTTCATCTTTAGATGGATACGTAGGAGCAGAAAATAATGGGTATAAAGATGCCTGGATTGTAGCTTCTGAAAATGGGGGAATAATCTGGAAAATTACATTAGGATATTTATATGATGATGTTTTATATAAAATTATCCGTGTTTCTGATGGAGTATATATAGGTGTGGGATATTCTAAAGGGAAATATGAGGTTGAGCAACCAACTAACTTTTGGATTGTAAAATTTGTAACTCCATAGTTTTTGATTATAAAAATAAAAAGGAGAAGAAAATATATGATAAAGAAGTTGAGAACTGTAAGCCTATTTTATTTAATATTAGTCGTAAATATTTATGGACTAACTAATGAAATTGATAAATTTATAATTTCATTTATTGATTCTACCATAGTTAAGATAGATACTACAAAAACTATAGCTGTACTTCCTTTAAATTCTAAAGATGGTGATGAAGGTATATTTGTTGCTGAAAGAATTATATATTTCCTAAATAAAAATAATATAAAAATAGTTGAAAGGAATGAAATAAATAAAATTTTAAAAGAAATTGCATTATCTCAGACAGGAATAACAGAAGAAGAAATCCCTATGGGAAATATGTTGTCTGCTAATTATTTAGTAATGGAAGATATATCAAATAAAATGGGGCAGAATATTATTTCTCTAAAATTAATAGATGTTAATACTTCTCAAATTTTATATACATCTCAAAAAGTTTTTAATACACAAGAATTTTCTGTTTTTATAAATACAATAACCTCTGAAGCTGCAAGTTCTTTGACATATTTAGCAAGAAGTAGTTTATTCCCAGGATAGGGTCAAATATATGGAGGAAAAAAAGTTAAAGGAATATTTTTTAGCTTTGTTTCATTTTCTATGTTAAGGGGAACATTTTATTTATGGTATAAGACTAATACTTCATGGGACGATTATGAAAGCTTTAACTCTATGTCTTTAAATAGTTCATTATATGAAGAATGGCTTGCAGAAAACAATTTAGAAAGAGGTCCTGAAGCTGATTCTGTTTTTACAGAACAATCTGCAGAGTTTTATAATATATATTCCGATAATTATGATAAAGCATTATATTTTTCTATTGCCACAGGAGCTATTTGGGTAATTAATATGATAGATGCATATATTGTTGGAAAAAATAGGAGTAAACAGATAAAAAGATATTTTATTTCTTTTAACATAAATCGAACTAAATTAGAGCTAGTACTAAATTTTTAAAAAAATTTTTTTAAATTTTTGTATTATTCTTCATTGAAATGAAATAATAAATATATTATCTTAAAAAATAATAAAATAATTAGATAATAA
>JAMORN010000010.1 GCA_027063545.1 bacterium
TTAAATGGAAGGTTAATAAAAGTAATTTTATGGGAGACAGAAAATAATAGAATAGAATATATGGAGTAATTATGACTATTAAAGGATATATATCAGAGATTTTTGCTTCTTTTCAAGGTGAAGGAATAAATCAAGGAGTTATAGAATACTTTATCAGATTTTCTGGATGTAATCTAAGGTGTCAAGGTTGCGATACACCTTATGCCTTAGAAAATAGTTCTTCCTTTGAGTTTGAAGGACATAAATATAACAATCCAATTACAGCAAAACAATTAAGAGACATATTTGATAGACTTTTTGTTCAATATAAAGAAATATATCCTATAAATTTAACAGGAGGAGAGCCTTTATTACAGGCTGAGTTTATAAAAGAATTTCTAGATACATTAAATTATCCAGGAAAAATCTATTTAGAGACAAATGGAACATTACCAAAGAATTTTTTAATTATAAAAGATTATATAGATTTTATTAGTATGGACTGGAAATTAAGTTCTGTTTATAAGATAGATAGAAGTATTTGGGAAGCTCATAAAGAGTTTTTAAAATTAACTAAAGGTATAAAAATTCAAGTTAAGATTATTGTATCAAAAGATATGGATATAGAAGAATTTGAAGAAGCTTTAAAGAATATTCATAAAATTCGAAAGTCTATTAGTCTTATAATTCAACCATACACAGATGGAAATAATAATTTTATAGGAAATTTTGAGTTATATAAGAGTTTGTTTATAAAAGCAGAAAAATATTTTTCTAGAGTATATCTTAAACCCCAACTTCATAAGTGTTTAGGTATAAAATAAGGAGAAGAAAATGTTGTATACAATGTTAAGAGCTAAGATACATGGTGCAACAATAACAGACCTTCAACTATATTATGAAGGTTCTATAACTATTGATAGAGAATTAATAGAAAAAGTAGGAATTAAACCATATGAAAAGGTTCAAGTTTTAAATTTAAACAATGGTTCTAGAATAGAAACTTATGTAATTCCAGGAAAAAAAGGAGAAATATGTTTAAACGGACCTGCAGCTAGAACTGGAATGTTAGGAGATAAACTTATAATAATAGCATATTCTACTATTACAGAGGAAGAACTAAAGGATTTTGAAATTAAGGCAATATATTTAGATGAAAATAATAGAATAAAAGAGGAAAAAAAATGGAAAGTTTTGTAGCAGTAATTTTATCAGCAGGTAAAGGCACACGAATGAAATCTGATATTCCTAAAGTACTACATGAGATAAAAGATAAACCTATAGTTGAGTATGTAATTGATTCTTCTAGAAAAGCTGGAGCAAAGGATATATATGTTGTGGTTGGATATAAAAAAGAATTAGTTATTGATAGATTAAAAGAAAAAAATGTAATATTTGTTGAGCAGTATAAGCAGTTAGGTACAGGTCATGCATTAATGATGGTAGAACCTTATCTTAGAAGTTTTTATGGTACTATTGTAGTATTGGTAGGAGATGCTCCTTTAATTAGTTGTAAAACAATAAAAGAAATTGTAAGACTAAGAGAGGAAAATAAAGTTTCATGTGTAGTTGTAACATTTGAACTAGATGAACCTGGTAGTTATGGTAGGATAGTGAAAGATGAAGAGGGAAAAGTTTTAAAAATTGTAGAGGCAAAGGATGCTTCCAAAGAGGAACTAAAAATTAAAGAATTAAACTCTGGTATTTATGCTTTTGAGAGTCCTTATATCTTTGAAGCATTAAAAAGATTAAATAAGAATAATGCTCAAGGGGAATATTATTTAACAGATGTTATAGAAATTTTTATAAATAATAATAAAAAGGTTCTTTCTTATAAAGTTGAAAATCCTCAAGAAGTTTTAGGTGTTAATACACCTCAAGATTTAGAAGCAATAAAATCTCTTATTTAAAAATAGAATCAAAAAGTATGACAGAGCTAAAAACAATAGGGTTACTTTTAGTTTTTAATATTATTTTAGGAATTTTAATTTATAATCAGAAACAAAGTTTAAAAGAAAATAAATCAAGAAATTTTGAAAATACTATCATACCTTATAAGGGAAGAATACAAATTCAAAATGGTTCTTCTTATACCGGTATAGCTGCAAAATTAGCAGAGTTTCTCAGAAAACGAGGCTATGTGGTTTATTCTCCAGAGAATGCTAGATTTTGGACGCATAAGTATACTGTAGTATTAGCTCTTGATGGAAATTTAGATTTTGCA
>JAMORN010000011.1 GCA_027063545.1 bacterium
ATAACCAGTAGCCAACTCTGATTTGTTTCCTGTTGTTAAAAGAAGTTTTGAATACTTATTTGAATAATACATTAAAATCGTACCTCTAATCCTTGCCTGAAGATTTTCTTCGGCTAAGGTAATAGCTATTGAATCATCATAACCCAAAGTATCCAAAAAACTATTATAAACCTCTTTTATAGGCACAATTTTATACTTAATACCAAGATTATCAGATAACTTTATTGCATCATTAACAGAAGATTTAGAAGAATATTTACTAGGCATTAAAATACCCCAAACCTCATCTTTACCCATAGATAGTGTGGCTATAGTTGCCACCAATGCAGAATCTATTCCTCCAGATAACCCTAAAACAACTCCATTCTTGAAGTTTAATTTATTTAAATAATCCCTTATTCCCAACTTTATAGCCTCTAAAACATCTTCTTCAAAAGAAATATCTCTCAACTCAATTTTTTTATCATTATCTACATCAACAACTCTAATATCCTCTTCAAAAGATCTTCCTAAAAATATTAAATCCGAATTTTTATTAAATACCATTGATCTTCCATCAAAAATAAGATCGTCATTTGCTCCCACCTGATTAACCATAACCACAGATATTCCATATGAAGAGCAGATAGATTTTATCATATCATATCTCAATTTATATTTTAAAGCATAAAAAGGAGAGGCAGATATATCTATAAGTAAATCAATACCTTTCTGAGCTAAATCTCTAACAGGATTCTTTTTATATCTCCTCTTATCCCAAAAATTCTCATCATTCCAAATATCTTCACATATGGTAAGCCCAATCCTTTTTCCCTTAAACTCAACTATATCTGTTTCATTCTCTTCAATAAAATACCTTTGTTCCTCAAAAACATCATACTCAGGAAGCAAAAATTTGTTATGTATTTTAAATACCTCTCCATTATATGCAAGAATTAATGAATTATATAAATAAAAAGGATTTTTAGAAGAAGATATTGTTCCAAATATTAATCCTGTCTCAGAATTATTGGTAAGCTCAACTAACTTATTTGAATATTCATGAATCTTCTTTATAAAAAAATGATTAAACAGCAAATCCCGTGGAGGATAACCTATTAAAGACAATTCTGAAGTGATAACTAAATCAACACCTTTATCTTTGAATCTAAGAAAACAATCCTTAATCTTTTGATAATTATATTTTAGATCACCTACTATAGGATTTAATTGACATATAGCAATCTTCATATTTTATTACCCTAATAGGTTCCCTCCAACACCCCAATCTTCTCTATCATGCTCCTCAATTAATATATAAATAGACTCATTTGATTTTCCAGTAATTTTAGATAAAGAATCTGTAAACTCTTTAACAATCTCTTGTTTTTGTTCCTTTGTTAGTTTACCTGCAACTTTTATATTAATAAAAGGCATTTGACATCCTCCTATTTAGATATATTAAGAAATATAGAATAATATATTCTTTATAAATAAAAAATCCCGATAGCAGACATGCTGCTATCGGGATATGGTGCCCCGCGGAATCGAACCGCGGACACGAGGATTTTCAGTCCTCTGCTCTACCGACTGAGCTAGGGCACCATTTCAAACATCTTAATTTACGATGAAAAAAATAATAAAAAAAATTCTATTTGTCAATTATTTTTTTAAGCTCTCTTTGCTAATTCAATTAAAGGTCTTTTATTTTTACTTAACTTTTTGAATTCTTTTAATATTATTTCTCCCAGCTCTTTATTTATTGTAAAGAAAATAAATTTATCTTTGATTACTACATTTTTTAAATCAAATCTATCTCTTATTTTTAAAATATTAACTATTAAAGATTTCAATTTTTTTATATTCATCCCATCTCTTCTACCTAATCCAACAAACAATCTCAATTCACTTTTATTATTAACTACTTTGCTATTGATATTATTTATCTTCTTATGATAGTAAAAATATCTTCTCCTATCTTTTTCAGAAATAAAATCAATAACTACACCCTGTCTAGAAGCTCTAGCTGTTCTTCCTGTTCTATGAATATATTCATCAAAATTTGTAGGTAAAGAATAATTTATTACATGAGATAAATTATTAACATCTATACCCCTTGCCATTACATTTGTTGCTATAAGTAAATTTACCTTTCTTTCTTTAAAAATTTTTAAAGAAAAATTTCTCTTTCTTTGAGAAAAATCTCCATGTATTGATAT
>JAMORN010000012.1 GCA_027063545.1 bacterium
TCAATCCATTTTCTTGTTCCAGCACTTGATTTTTTACCTATTTCAGGGAATTTTTCAATTGTATAAACTAAATTAACCTGATATACTCCAACGGCATCGCAGGTTCTAAATATTGCACTCACGTTATGAGGATCATGAATATTTTCAAGCACAACTGTTAGGTCATCTTGCCGATAATTAACAACTTTTTTTATTTTTTCAACTCTTGATTTTGTCTTTTTTTCTAAAAGTTTTTTGATTTCTTCAACCTTTTCTATTGTCATACTCTGAAAATTATTTTATATAATAAATTAAATTATTTTATATAATAAATTAAGTTTTACAAAAAATAAGTTTTTTAAAATAAAAATAAAAGGAGGAAAAAATGATAGTATGGATAGTATTAGGAATTGTTTTATTAATAGTTATATTATTTATTAGCTATTATAACAAATTTATGGTATTAAAAAATCAAATAGATGAAGCATGGAGTAGTATAGATGTGCAATTAAAGCGAAGATATGATTTAATACCTAATCTAGTCGAGATAGTGAAAGGATATGCTTCTCATGAAAAAGAGACTTTAACAAAGGTAATTGAGGCTAGAAGTAAAGCATTAGGGGCAAAAACGATAGATGAAAAAATAAAATTTGAGGGAGAATTAACAGGTCCTTTAAAATCGTTACTTATGTTAACAGAAAACTATCCTGATTTAAAGGCAAATGAAAACTTTATACAGTTGCAAAAGGAATTAGTGAATATAGAAGATCATATTCAAAATGCAAGAAGATATTATAATGCAGTTGTTAGAGATTATAATACAATGCTAGAGACATTTCCTAGTGTTTTAGTTGCAAATATGTTAAAACTAGAAAAAAGACCATATTTTGAAATAGAAGAGCAAGAGAGAGAGAATGTTAAGATTAAATTTTAGTTTAGTAGTTCTTTTTTTATTGATAATTAAAATAAGTTTATACGCAAATAGTTATATCATAGAAGAGTTAGATATATATATTACTATAAATAAAAATAACACTATTGATATTGAAGAAGAGCTAGAAATAAATTATAAAGCTTATAAACATGGGATATATAGAATAATACCTTTTACCCGTTATCCTATTTCTGATATAGAGATTTATAGAGATGGTAAAAAAGAAAAATTTAAGATTTTTAAACAGAAGAATAGATATAAGATAAGAATAGGATCTAAAAGTAAGCTTATTACTGGAATTCATAAATATACATTAAAATATAGAATAAACTTTCCAATAGATTTGTCTGTAAAAAGTGATACTTCCCGTTTCTTATGGGAGGTTATAGGAAAATATAATACTTATATATATAAATGGTATATAAAAATAAAAACACCTAAATTTTATAAACTTCGTTTGACCTCACAAAATAATAAAGATTATACACAAAAATTATTAAAAGATTTAAGGGAAAAAGGAGATTATATTGAACTTTCCTCATTCTTTAATGATCCTTTATATAATACGCCAATTATATTAGAAATATTATATCCTAGAGAGATATTTAAAGATAATTTACTACTTAAGCTTTATGTTCTATTTATAAACAGCTATATTATATATGCAATATACTTTGGATTAATATTATTAATATTATGGTTTATTTTCGGGAAGGATGAAACACCTATAAAGGTTGTTAGATATTATCCCCCACCAATACCTCCAGCTGAGGCTGGAATATTGATAGATGATACACTAGATGGAAGAGATATAGCAAGTATTATATTTGATTGGGCAACAAAGGGATATATAAAAATAATACAAAAAGATAAAGGTATTGGAAAGTATTCTGAGGATGTTTGGATAGAAAAGATAAAAGATTTACCAGAAGAGGCAAGAATATATGAGAGAAGTCTATTTCAAGCTCTTTTTAGATATTTAGGCAAAGATATAAAACGAAAAATTGTTTCTTTAAAAGATTTGTCTAAAGATGAATATTTTTTATCAATGTTATCAGCAACAAGGGATATTTTATTAGATTATACATCTGAAAATTATTATAGGGGATTTACTCTAAAGATTTCCGATTACTTAAATAGAAATATAAAGCCATTAATGATATTTATATTATTTGAATTATCATTAACAGGTTATTATCTTTATAAAAGTTTTATCAAATTGGGATATATTGATTATGATAAACTACAAATATTTAATATCTTTTTAGCAATAACATTAGCTACAATATTTTTATTATTTTTTGGGAAATATATAGGAAAAAAATCTTCTAAAGGTTTGAAATATTATGGGGAACTTTTAGGATATAAAGATTTTTTAGAAAGGGTAGAAAAGCCTGTTTTGGAAAGACTAATCAAAGAAGATCCTAATTATTTAAATAAGAATATAGCCTATTTAGTTGCTCTGAATGTTTTTGATAAGTGGGCTGATAAGTATGGAGATATATTAAAATTTTTCAATTTTACTTGGTATGAACTAAGGGACTCATCGGATACTATTAGAGGATTTGGAAATATTTCAGATTTAATGATAATTTTACCTTCATTTTATATAGGCTCTATCTCTTTTTCTTCTGATAGTTTTGATGATTTTTCTGATTTTATAGATGGAGATACTTCATTTGGTACAGATGGAGGAGGAGATGTTTGGTAGAATTTTCTTAGTTTTAATATTTCTATCTTTTGTTTTAAAATTATCATATTCCAATGAAATTAATAAAAATTTATTGTTTTATAGTGCTTATATATTAGGTTCGGGAAGTTTTGTCATAGATAAGAATGTAAATTTATATATAGAAGAACATACTAATGAATATATTTTAAAATCTTCAGAATATATGGATATAATTTTTCATCCTTTTTCTTTAGCTTCTTTTGATATTATGCTAATTTTATATTCTAAATATAAAAAAGATTCTACATTATATAAAACATCCTTTAAAAGTTTAAAATCTCTGGGGTTTAACTTAGTTATAGTCAGTTTATTAAAGTTTTCTATTGGTAGGGAAAGACCATATCAAACAGATGATCCATTTAAATTTGATATGTTTAGATTTGAAGATACTTCTTTTCCCTCAGGACATACATCTTCTATTTTTTCATGGAGTTATCCTTATATAAGAGCATATAATAAAGATATTTTTTTTATAACAATTTCAACAATGGTAGCAATAAGTAGAGTAGTAGGAGAGTATCATTGGGTAAGTGATGTTATATATGGAGCAATAATAGGTCTTCATATTGCTGATAGATTATATGAAAAAGAAGATAAAAATAACTATACTATATTTTTAAATCCTTATTTAGATAAGAATATGATTTCATTTAAATTAGATATAGTTTATTAAATTAAAATTTTAAAAGTTAATATTTTTTTTAAATACAATCATGAGGATAAATTAATAGAATTAAAAATTACTATAAACTTCAATAAGTGTTTTTCTAGTTGCTTCAAAAAGTTTATCTATCTCAGCGTATGTTATATGTAAGTAAGGAATAAAATAAACAACATTCCATAATGGTCTAAGCATAACACCATATTTAAAACCTGTTTTATATACCTCTCTATATACTATCCAATTTTCCTCTGGAGTTAAATCCCTTTTTCCGTCTTTGTAAATTAGTTCTAAGGCTCCAATTAATCCAATTTGCCTTATATCACCAACAAATTTTAAATCACTAAAATATTCAAAGATTTTTTTCCTAAAATATTTGCTTTTTTCTTTTACTTTATCAATAAGATTTTCCTCTTCAAATATATTTAAACTTTCAATACCACTTCTGGCAACAATCGGATTTGCTGTATATGTATGGCCGTGATATAAATAAGGATATTTTCCATTTTCAAATGTTTGATAAATGAAATCTTTTACACAAGTCATACCAATTGTTAGAGGTCCGCCTCCTAATCCTTTTGCTAAAGCAATAATATCAGGAGAAAAACTTAGATGTTTAAAAGCAAACATTTCTCCTGTTCTTCCAAAACCAGTTGCAACCTCATCAAAAATAATAAGAATATCCTTATCTATATCTTTGACAATATTATATAATTGTTCTAAATACTCTTTAGGATATACAATAAATCCGCTTGCACCCTGAAATAGAGGTTCAATAAATATTCCAGCAATTTTTCCTTTATTTTCTTTTAAAACTTTAATTAAATTATCCAAACATTCAAAATTACAATTTCCCTTCTTTTTCCCAACAGGACATCTATAGCAATAAGGAGCAGGGATATGAATAGTTTTGAATATAAAAGGTTTAAATATCTTATGATACTCATCAATATTACCTAAAGCAATACTTCCAATTGTATCCCCATGATATGCCCCAGAAAGCGAGATAAATAGATTTCTTTCCTCTTCTTTATTTAAGAAATACTGATATGCAATTTTTAAAGCAACTTCTACAGCTGTTGACCCATCATCAGAATAGAATGCCTTTGTAAAGCCATTCCCAAGAATTTCTAAAATCCTTTTTGCAAGTTCTACAGCCCATTTGTGTGTATTTCCAGCAAAATGTATATGATCTAAAATATCAAGTTGTTCTTTTATAGCTTTTACAATTCTTGGATGTCTATGTCCATGAATGGAAGACCACCATGATCCTATAGCATCCATGTATTTGTTTCCATCTTCGTCATAAACATAAAAACCTTCACCTCTTACAATATTTTTAAGAGGTAGTTGATCCTGCTTTTTTAAATTAGTAAAAGGATGCCATATGTATCTTCTATCAAGTTCTATTATATTTTCCATTCTATATCTCCTACTTTTTTAATTTCTTCTTTAGAATAATATCTATTTACAAGAACATTTTTAAAAAAATTTTTGAATAGATTTATATTATCCTGTATTACCAGTGAATTTTTTAAATTTTCATAAAAATTTATAACAATAATAATTTTATCTTCATTAAAAAATTTTAATAAGAAATCCATAGAGAATAGTGTATGATTAATTGTTCCAAGTGATGGACGTGTAACAAGATATATTAAATCAGGATTTGTATCTACTATAATGTTATACATATACTTTATTTCTTTAAACTCTATTCTATTGTATGGATAGTTAAAATAAAATTTGGGGATTTCTATAGGAACAAATAAACCTCCAGCTGTTTCAAGAAGATAGTAATCATAGTTAGTAGTTTTAAAAATAGTATCAATATTTTTTAATAGAGCAGAATATATAATAGTTTTATTCTCAAGTTTTGCAGCTAAGTGAGGACTAGAAGGATATCGAAATTTTAATATAGTTTCTGTTTCTGTATGTGGAGAAATATTTTTTATAGTTTTTGCATCATCATCTTCTGGATAACCAGTTTGTATAGGTTTTATATATAAATTAGAATAGTTTTTACTGCTTATGTATTTAGCTAATAACCCACTAATAATTGTTTTACCAATCCCTGTATCAGTTCCTGTTATAAATATTTTTTTCATTTCGTTCCCTTTTTCAATTTTTTGTAAAGTTTTATCAAAAAAAAGTTGTTCTTTATTTTATTGAAAAAATAATTTTTTTATATTTTAATTGTTAAATTAAGATATAATTATAGTATATAAAAAGGGGAAAAATAGAATATGAGTGAAAAGAAATTTTTTATGATAATATTGGTAAAAGAGAGAGAAAATGTAGCAGTTAAAATTCAAGAGTTGTTAACGAAATATGGTTGTATAATAAAAACTCGTTTAGGAATTCATGATGTAGTAAAAGATAAATGTTCAAATGTAGGAAGTATTATTTTAGAGTTATTTTCTGAAAAGCTCGAAAATCTGTATAAATTAGAGGCAGAATTAAATAGTGTAAAGGGTGTTAAGGCTAAGTTGATAGATATGGAGATAGATTAATGAATAATGATATATTTTTTAGATTATTTTTGTATTTAGGTATAATCTTTATATTAATAGCTTTTTTAATAAAATTTAATGTTTTTTCTTTTTTTGGTAAGTTACCATTAGATTTTAAATATGAGTCTGATAACGTAAAAATTTATTTCCCTTTTGGTAGTTCTATTGTTATTAGTATTATTTTAACAATAATCTTTTATTTTATAT
>JAMORN010000013.1 GCA_027063545.1 bacterium
AAGTAAGAAAGGAGAAGATATGTTAGATTTAAAATTTATAAGAGAAAATTTTGATTATGTAAAGAGTAAAGTAGAAACAAAAAAAATAAAAGTAGATTTAGAAAAATTTAAAGAGTTAGATGAGAAAAGAAGAAAATTACAAACAGAAGTGGACTCTTTAAAAGCTGAAAGAAATAGATTATCTAAAGAAATAGGAAAGTTAAAATCAAAGGGAGAAGATATAAGTGAAATTACAAAAAGTGTAAAGGAGATATCAGCCCAAATTAAAGAGAAAGAAGAGAAATTAAAAGAAATAGAAAAGGAATTTTATTATTTATATAGTTTTATACCCAATCTTCCCCATAATAGTGTTCCAATAGGGGTATCTGAAGAGGATAATGTTGTTGTTAAGGATGTAAATATTAAGGTAGAGAAGAAATATAAGGTTTTAGATCATATTCAAATAGCAGAAAAATTAAATTTAATAGATTTTAAAAGAGGAGCAAAGATTACAGGAAGAGGATTTGTTGTTTATCGTGGTTTTGGAGCAAGGCTTGAAAGGGCTTTAATAAACTTTATGTTGGATCTTCATACAAAAGAGCATGGATATGAAGAGATTTATCCTCCATTTTTTGTAAATAGGGATTCTGCTTTTGGAACAGGACAACTTCCTAAATCTGAGGATCAAATGTATTATATAGAAAAAGATGATCTTTTTGCTATTCCTACAGCAGAAGTACCAGTTACTAATTTATATAGAAATGAGGTGTTAAGCGAAGATGAGCTTCCTAAAAAATTTGTGGCTTTTTCTCCTTGTTTTAGAAGAGAGGCTGGTAGTTGGGGAAAGGATACAAGAGGACTTTTAAGACTTCATCAATTTAATAAAGTGGAATTGGTAAAATATACTCTTCCAGAGAATTCTTATGAAGAGTTAGAACTATTAAGAGAGAATGCTGAAAAGGTTTTAAAGCTATTAGAACTTCCTTATAGAGTTGTTGAGTTATGTACAGCAGATTTATCGTTTGCTGCTGCCAAGTGTTATGATTTAGAGTTATGGGCTCCGGGAACAGGAAAGTTTTTAGAGGTTTCAAGTATATCTAATTTTGAAGATTTTCAGGCAAGAAGAATTAATATTAAATACAAAAGAAAAAATGGAGAAAAGGGATTTGTTCATACATTAAATGGTTCTGGGGTTGCAACAGCAAGACTTATGGTTGCTATTTTAGAGAATTATCAAAATGCAGATGGTAGTTTAACAATACCAGATGTATTAAGAGATTATGTAGGTGGAATCTCAGTATATAAAGGAGAATAAATATATAAATGAATAGACTAAAAAAAGATTTTAATTCATCAAAGTTTTTTTGGTTTTTAGCCTATATAACAATTTTTTCTTTTGTTGTTATATTATTTATATGGAGTAAAAAAATAGAAGACGAGTCATATAAAATAGCAAATACATATGCAAGATTATATCCTTTACTTTTAGATAACAGATTACCTGATGATATAAGAAGTTTTTTATTTGATGAGATACTAAAAAATTCTGTAGTTCCCTTTATTATAACAGATAAAGATGGAAATATTCAAACATGGAAAGGTTTTAAAATTACTGTAGAGGAGGCTAAAAAGGATAGTTCTAAATTGAAAAAGATAAAAAAGATATTAAAACGAATAGATAAAAAGAACCCACCAATACCTCTTTATTATAATTTTAAAGATACAACAATAGTTATTGGATATTTACACTATGAAAACCTAACTAATATAGGTATAGTAGAATCAATGCCTATTATTTTATTTTTTATTACATTAATATTTGCTTATATTACTTTCACTGGATATAGAATTCTTCAGGAGAGGGAAAAAGAAATAATATTTCAAGCTTTAATGAAAGAAACAGCACATCAATTAGGTACTCCTATATCATCTATTCTAGGTTGGATTGATATTTTAAGGGAGGAATTTAAAGAAAATAATATAATAGATAAAGAAAAGATTCTTGAATATTTAGATGAAATTCAAAAAGATGCTGATAGATTAAAGACAATAAATCATAGATTTGAATATATAGGTTCATTACCTGAAAAGAAAGAAGGAAATATCAATAAAACAATAACAAAAGTTTGTGAGTATTTCAAAAAGAGAATACCTAAAAATATTAGATTATATACATCTTTAGCAGCTGTTCCTAATTTATATTATAATGAAGTATTGATTGAGTGGGTATTTGAAAATTTGATAAAAAATAGTATAGATGCTTTGTATAAAGTAAAGGATGCTGTTATTTATATTGAAACACTTTACGATGATAAAAAGGATGAAATAGTTATAAATTTTTGGGATAATGGTGTTGGTATTCCTTCTGATATAAGAGATAAAATTTTTGATTCTGGTTTTACAACAAAAAATAAAGGTTGGGGATTAGGGCTTACACTTGTAAAAAGGATAATAGAAGATTATCACCATGGAAGTATTGTATTGAAAGAGAGTATTCCTTATAAAAAGACACTTTTTGAAATTAGATTAAAGGTAAGGTAGAATGGGAAATAGGATTTTATGGGTTGATGATGAGGCAGATTTTTTAAGACCTCATATTATTTTTCTCGAGAATAATGGATACAAAGTAGATGTTGTTTATTCTGGGGAAGATGCTTTAGAAATGATTCAAAAAAATACATATGAATTAATATTTTTAGATCAGAACATGCCCGGAATAGATGGACTTTCTTTAAATAAAGAAATAAAAGCTATTAATCCTAATATTAATATTGTAATGATAACAAAAACACAAGATATAGATTTAATAAACTCTGCTATAGGAGCTAATATTGATGATTTTATAGTAAAGCCTATAAATTCGTATCAACTTTTAAGTATTGTAAAAAAGTATATTGATTCATGGAAAATAAAAAAGGATTCTTTGATATCAAATTATACAATGGATTATCCAAATTTAGATATAGACATATATAATTCGACATTTGATGATTGGGTGAATTTATATCTTAGAGTAATACATTGGGATACTCAAATTATAGAAAATAATGAAGAAGAAATAAAACAAATGCATGAGGAGAAAAAAAGGGAATTAAATGATAAGTTTACTTTTTATATAATAAAGAATTATTTAAAATGGATTAATGATGAATCAGAAGACGCTCCAACAACATCTGTAGATATTTTTGTTGAATATATAGAGCCATATTTAGAGGTGAAGAAGAAAGTATTTTTTCTTTTACTGGATTGTTTAAGATTGGACCAATGGATTTTTATAAAGAATATATTGAAGGAAAAATTTATAATCAAAGATGACTATTATCTTTCTTTACTTCCAAGTTCGACACCATTTTCTAGAAATGCTATTTTTGCTGGACTTTATCCTATAGAAATTTTTAGACGTCATCCTGAAATTTGGGATTTTGAGACAGAAGAGAATATGGGAATGAATACATATGAAGAAGAACTTTTTTCTCTTCAACTGAAATTGTTTGGCTATGATACAAGTAAAATGAAATTTTTAAAAATTTATTCAAATACTGCATATCATAAGATGTTTGATGAAATAAAAACATACGCGGATAAATACGATATAATAGCAGCTGTTTTTACTTTTATAGATAAGTTATCTCATGAGATACGAAATTCATCTATTTTAATAGAGTTAGTAAATGATGAGTATGGATATGTAAATTTAACTAAAGCATGGTTTGAAGCCTCTATTTTGAGAAGGGTTATAGAATATTTAGGAGAAAAAGGATTTACTATTATTGTTACAACAGATCATGGTTCTGTATGGGGGAAACGTCCATTAAAGATAGAGGGAGGAAGGAATATATCAAGAAATTTAAGATATAAACATGGAAGTGTTTTTTATACTGATACAAAAAAAGCTTTTATAATAGAGAGACCTGAAGAATATAAACTACCGGTAAAAACCCAAGATTTTAAATATGTATTAGCTACTAATGATTATTATTTTGTTTATCCATCAAATTATAATATCTATAAAAAATATTATCAAAACTCTATTTATCATGGTGGAATTTCTATGGAGGAATTAATACTTCCAATATCTATTTTAGAATACAAATAGCATCATAAAGAAAGGAGAAATAATGGAAAGAAAAAAGTTCGATGGAATAGTGGAAGATAGTATTCATATAGTTGTAAATTATATTGTAGAGAATTTGAATAAAGGGGATAATGTTCTACTTTATGGAGACTTAGGTGCTGGGAAAACTACCTTAATAAAAAAGATTTTATCAAAATTAGGATTTGATGAAAATAAAATTCTTTCTCCAACGTTTACTCTTATTAACGAATATGAGAAAAATGGATTAAAAGTGTATCATATAGATGCATATAGAATAAATGATGATGAAGCAGAATACCTTGATATTCAATCACTTATGGAAAATGAAGATTTTATAGTTTTTATAGAATGGCCTGAAAATATAGAAAATTACTTGTCAGTTTTTTTTAAAAAAATATATATTAGTTATAGCAAGGGTGATATCAAAAAAAGAGATTATATATTAGAGGGGTTTTAATATGAATCCAGAACAAAAAGTAAAAGAATTTTTTAAAAATATTGATGAAAACAAGGTTTTAAAATTACTAAATTATAAATTAATAGATTTAGCTAATAATATTGATTATCTAAGTGTTGATGAAATTGTAAAATATCTTAGTACAGATGTAAATTTAGTTTCAAAGATTTTAAAGATTGTAAATTCACCATTCTGGGGATTAAAGTATAATGTAACTTCTATTAAACAGGCTATAGTTTTATTAGGAAGAGATGAGATAAAGAGAATTATATATACTTCTATGTTAATAGCTTCATCAGATAATGCAAATTTAGAAAAAGAGGATAGATTATTTTTACTAAAACATTCATTTATAACTGCAGAACTTAATAGAATATTTTATAAAGACGTAGATGCATATACAATATTTTTTAAGAATGAACTATTTTTATTAGGATTATTACATGATATTGGTAAAATATTAATGCTAACATACATACCTAATTTGAAGGAGCTTATACCTGAATTTGTACAAAACAAGGATATTACATTAGAAAGAGAAAAATTAGGACTAGATCATGCTCTTGTAGGTGGTTTTTTCATGAGAATAATAGGATATCCTAACTATGAAGAAGTTATAAAGAATCATCATTCAACCAAAGTTGACCAATCATCGACTATATATAGACTTTTAGGGTTATCTGACTTAATAAGTTATTTATTTTTGACTAATGAATCTTCAAATGAGCTTATTGATAAATTAGATTTTGAAGAGTGGCCTTTAAATGAATATATATCTATTAATAAAGATAAAATTTTGGAGACAATTTCAGAATTATATATGTTAAATATAGATAGTCTTTTTGAATAATTGATGGTATATATTAGAAGACTCTGGACAAAGGAAGAAATAAATTTTTTAAGACAATTTTATCCTCGAATGGGTCCAAATTGGTGCTCGTGGGTGTTGAATATTCCTATTTTTTTAGTTGAAAAAAAATCCAAAGAATTAGGGCTTGTTTATAGGAGAGTAAAAGAAAAAGACTATAAGAGAGTTAGTGATAAAGGTGTAATATTAGATATAAAAAAAAGAAAAATTTAGTTTATTTAGTGTTTATAAAAATATATGTATAATTTACATGCTAAACAAAAAACCAAAAAATATTTCAAGACTTAGATTTTTTTCGAGTTTTTTGTGAAATTTTTTATTTTTAAAATATGAGTTTAAACCAAACCCCAAAGGCGAATCGTCTTCATATAGTACTTCTTGGAAGAACAAATGTAGGTAAATCCTCATTTTTAAATTTTATTTCTGGCCAGAATTACGCTATTGTCTCAAATATAGCTGGAACAACAACAGATTTAGTTTATAAAACAATGGAGTTTTTACCAATAGGGCCTGTTGTTTGGATAGATACTGCAGGACTTGATGATGAGAGTATATTAGGAGAGTTAAGAAAGAAAAAGACACAAGAAGCAATAAATAGGGCAGATGTAGGAGTTTTAATCACAGAGGCAGGCAATTGGACTGAGTTTGATCAAAACATATTTGATTTACTTCAGGAGAAAAAACTTCCATTTATAATAGTTGTAAATAAGATTGATTTATTTGAAGGGGATCCTAAGGAGTATGTTAGGGGGTTAAAAGATAAATTAAATTTTGATAATATTATTTATTTTTCTACAGAGTTAAAGGATAGAAGAGAGGAATTTTTAAATAATTTTAAAGAATATTTAGTAAAAATTGTTCCAAAGGAGTTTATATCTCAGCCTCCTTTAATTGGAGATTTAGTTCCAGCAGGTGGGCTTGCTGTTTTGGTTGTTCCTATAGATCTTCAGGCTCCAAAGGGACGTTTAATACTTCCTCAGGTTCAAACTATTAGAGATGCTTTGGATAATGATGCGTTTGTTATGGTTGTAAAGGAAAGGGAATTACCATTTGCTTTAAGTATTTTAAATAAAAAGCCTGATATAGTTATAACCGATTCTCAGGTTGTTTTAAAGGTATCTTCCGATGTACCTAAGGATGTTAAATTCACAACATTTTCTATTTTATTTTCTAGATTAAAAGGTGATTTAGTTGAGCAGGCAAGAGGAGCAGCATATATTGATGCATTAAAATCAGGAGATAAAGTTTTAATAGCAGAGGCTTGTACTCATCATGTTATGGAGGATGATATAGGAAGGGTAAAGATTCCAAGGTGGATAAGACAATATGTTGGCGGAGATATAGAGTTTGATGTTTATAGTGGATTTGATTATCCAGAAAATTTACAGGAATATAAACTTGTTATTCATTGTGGTGGTTGTATGTTAAATAGAAAGGAGATGCTTTATAGGCTTCATAAGGCCAAATCATATAATGTTCCTATAACAAATTATGGGGTAACTATATCAAAGGTTCATGGGCTATTGGAGAGGACTCTTTCACCTTTTCCAGTAGCATTGATGGCTTATAAAAAGGAATTAAATAAAATAAGAAATGGAAAATAAGATTAAAAAGATATATTGGGAACAATTAGGTTGTCCTAAAAATCAGGTTGATGG
>JAMORN010000014.1 GCA_027063545.1 bacterium
AACCCTTTGCTTAAATCCTTTTGATAAATGACCTATTAGTTTATTAATATTCTCTTCAAGACCAACAAGTTCTATAACATAATCCATTCTCTCTTTTAATTTTTTTCCTTTTAAGCCCCTCATCTCTCCAATAAACTCTAAATACTCCCATACCATTAAATCAGAATAAAGGGGATTTGTTTCTGGAAGATACCCTATTTTCTTCTGAGCATAAGTTGGATCCTCTATAACACTTCTATCATCAACAAACACATCACCACTTGTAGGTGGCATATAACCTGTTATTATCTTCATTGTTGTTGATTTTCCTGCACCATTAGGACCTAAAAAACCCAATACATCGCCCTCTTTTACCTCAAATGAGATCCCTTTTAGGGCATACTCCTTGCCATATTTTTTGACAAGATTTTGTACTTTGATCATCTTTAAAACTCCTTGTTTATTAGAAAATTATTGATTATAAATGATATCTTTAGAAATTTCATATAATAAATAAAAAAATTTTAAAAAAAAAATCAAATTTTTGTGAAAGAAATTTTAATGAGCATCAAACCAATTTCTGCCAACACCCCAATCAACGATTAATGGGACCTTTAGTGAAACAACCCCTTCCATTATGCCTTTAACATTTTCTATAATGATCTCCTTTTCCTCTGGAGGTGTTTCAAAAACCAGTTCATCGTGAATCTGCATTATAAGTTTTGATTTTAGATTATTTTTGTGCAAAAAATCAAAAACCCTATTCATTGCAATCTTTATAATATCAGCAGCAGTACCCTGAATTGGTGAGTTTATGGCCGCTCTTAATGAATATTCTCTTAAATTTCTATTAGTAGAATCTATCCATTTTAAATACCTTCTTCTTCCAAACAGAGTCTCAACATACTTATTAGTTTTGGCAAACTCTTTTATACTTTCAATATACTCTTTTACTTTTGGGAAATTCTCAAAATACTTATCAATAAACACCTTTGCTTCATGGACATCTATACCTAAACTCTTAGAAAGCCCATAAGGTTGCATTCCATATATTATTCCAAAATTAATAGTTTTGGCAAGTTTTCTCTCCTCATCTGTTATTTCATCAATAGTCTTATTATAAATCTTTGAGGCTGTTAGTTTATGCACATCAATATTCTCTAAAAAAGCTTTTATTAAATAAGGATCCTCACTAAAATGAGCAATTATTCTAAGCTCTATTTGAGAATAATCAAAAGATACTATTAAATTATCCCCTTCTCCTATAAATGCTTTTCTTATTTCTTTTCCTTCTTCTGTTTTCACCGGGATATTCTGTAAATTAGGATTTGAAGAGGAAAGTCTCCCTGTTGCTGTTCCTGTTTGATTATATATAGAATGTATTCTTCCAGTGGTAGGATTTATCATTGAAGGTAGTCCATCTATGTATGTACTTTTTAGTTTTTGAATCTTTCTATACTCTAAAATAAGTTTTGGTACCTCATAATCTTTGGATAACTCCTCTAAAACCTCTTCATCTGTAGAATAACCTTTTGTTTTTTTTGTTTTTTTAATCACAGGGAGTTTTAATTTTTCAAATAAAATTTCTCCCAGTTGTTTTGATGAGTTAATATTAAACTTCTCACCTACTTTTTTATAAATCTCCTCAGTAAGTTCTATTAAACTCTTATCATATTTTGCTGATAACCCCTTTAAAAAACCTATATCAATCTTTACACCATTCTTCTCTAAATCAATAAGAACCTTAATAAGAGGCATCTCAATATTATAAAAAACCTCTTTATATTCTTTATCAATAAAAGGTTTATAAAATTTATACAATCTTAATGTATAATCTACATCCTCCACTGAATACTCAACTGCTGAATCCAGATCAACATATTCAAAAGAAAGCTGTTTTCTATTTCTTCTTTTCTCTCCAATTAAAGATGTTATTGATATCATATTATGATTGAAAAGTTTAAGTACCAAATGATCTAAAGAATAATGGTTATCATCAGGATCTAATATCCAACTTGCTATCATTGTATCAAATATATTATCATAATTATAATCAAAACCATACTCTGTTAAAACCTCAAAATCATACTTTATATTATGGCCTATAAAAAGAATATTGTCTTTTTTTAACCTCTCAAAAAGGTCAATTATATATTTTATATCTATTTTTCCTCTATTATCATAATGAGAAATATTAAAGTAAAACCCTGTCC
>JAMORN010000015.1 GCA_027063545.1 bacterium
TCTTATCTTCAAATAATTTCAAAAACTGCTTTGGCATTAATTTTCTGCTCAACGGCCATAATCGTGTACCGCTTCCCCCGCTTAACAGTATAGTTTTCAATCCCATCCCTTCCATTTATGATATTCTATTTCTACAAAATTTTTAATTTCATCTTCAAACCTACTTCTACTAAATTTTAAAGCATGCTTTCTTATAAAATTATAATCAAAATCTTTTTTTTCAAATAAGTTAACAGCTGAAATTATATCATCTACTGTTTGATTATAAAAATATATCCCTGTTTTATTGTTTATAACAGTTTCTGTCGCTCCACCTTTTCCATAACATATTACAGGAGTTCCACATGCCTGTGCTTCCACAGGAGTAATCCCAAAATCTTCTTCAGCAGCAAAAATAAAAGCTTTTGCTTTTTGTATGTAACTTATAGCTTCTTTATCACTTATAAAACCTAAAAATTCAATATTATTGCCAGCTAATTTTTTAATCTTTTCTTCATCTGGTCCAGTTCCAGCAACAAGTAGTTTTTTATTAGTTTTGCTAAAAGCTTCTACAATTAAATCTATCTTTTTATACGGCACCATTCTTGACATAGTAAAATAATACTCTTCTTTTTTTTTACATAATTCAAATTTATCTACATCTACCGGTGGATATATAACTGTAGCCTCTTTCCCATAAACTTTTTTTATTCTTCTTGCTATATAGTGTGAATTTGCTATATAATGATCTACTCTATTTATAGTGCTTATATCCCACATACGAATTTTATGTAAAAAATATTTTGCTAATATTCCTTTAAATCCTTTATCTAGACCACTTTCTTTTAAATACTGATGATATAGATCCCAAGCATATCTTATAGGAGTATGAATATAGCTGATATGCAATTGATTTGAATGAGTTAAAACACCTTTTGCTACCGCATGAGAAGATGATAAAATTACATCATATTCGCTTAAATCAAATTGCTCTATTGCAAATGGAAATAATGGTAAATAATTACGATATTTTGTTTTTGCTTTTGGTAACTTTTGTATAAAACTTGTATTAGCCTTTTTACCTTTTAAGATAATATCTCTATCTTTATCGCTTAAAAAATCTATTAAACTATAAACATCAAAATCATCCCAAATATTAGTAAAACTCTCTACACATTTTTCAGCTCCTGCATATACTGAAAACCAATCGTGAACTAATGCTTTTTTCATTTTAAACCTTTTATTATTCCTATAAGTTTTTTAGCTGATTTTTCCCAGCTAAACCTTTTAATATTTTCAAAACCTTTTTGTATTAACTCATTTTGTAAATCTTTATCATTTACAAGTAATTCAATTTTTTCTTTTATATCATCTGTATCATAAGGATTGCAATATAAAGCACTATTACTACAAACTTCTGGCAGACTCGCTACATTTGAAACTATTACAGGACAACCACAAGCCTGAGCCTCCAAAGGTGGTATGCCAAAACCTTCATATAAAGATGGATATATAAAACATATAGCATTTGAATAAAGATTTATTAATTCATTATCGCTAACTCTTCCTTGAAAAAGGATATTTTTATTCTGCTCTATATCTTTTAAGAGTTGAGTATCTGCAAAACTTTTATTTATATCTCCTACAAGATATAACTTTATATCTTTATTTTTTAATTTGTTAAAAGCTTTTATAAGGGAATGAAAATTTTTCTGATAATTCAATGATGATACTGCTAAAATATATTCGTTATTAAAATCTTTTTTTATAAGTTTAAAAATTTTATTTACAGCATTATAAACTACCGATATTTTATTTTTATCTACTTTGTAACACTCTATTATTTCATTTTTTGAAAATTGACTAACAGTAAAAATATGTTTAGAAGTTTTAATAATACTTGGAACAAGAAATTTATAAAAATATCTAAATTTCCAATCAAAATTTTTAGGAAATTTCTCATAGGCTATATCGTGAATGGTAACTATTTTATTTTTATAAAATAGTGGTGCAGTGTTAGCTAAATTTAATAATAATGGACTTCCAACAGATTTTAAATATCTTGGTAAATCTATTTGCTCCCATAAATGTCCAGTATGATTTCCTACAATTTTAACATTTAACTCTTTTGCTAAATCTATATGAATAATATTTTTAGGACTTACAAATAAAATATTATCTTTATATAGCTTTTTTAATTCTTTTGATAT
>JAMORN010000016.1 GCA_027063545.1 bacterium
TTCTAATGAAGATATCAAGTTATCTGAACAATAAAAACTTCCACCGATTTTCTCTGGAGCACCTTCTAATGAAGTTATCTCACACTCACTAACATCAAAATCTTCACCATATATGAAATCATAATATTCAGTATTGTTAAATCTCATTTTCATCTTTCTATCCTTTTCTCTTTATATAATATATTATAGTATAATAAGACTTAAGATCAAATAAAATAACCTACCATTCCTCGATATTTTCCGTTCTATTTAATATCTTTTTATATTTAGGATCATTAATTATGTTATTATTGACACAATCGTCATATAATAATTGTTTGAATTCTTTATTTTCTTCTAAAATATCACCTATTTCTTGAACGTCTTTATTGAATGTTTCACAATAGTCTAGAATTTTTTCTAATAGGCTATTTCCTTCCATTTTACTAATATCATTAAATAATTTTAAAAAATCGTTACTTTCCATTATCTCTCTCTAACTAAACTTAAATTTAAATCGTTTTCTTTAGAAAATTCTGTGATTGATTTATATTCTTTCATATCTACTCTATAATTTTTAGGATATTCTACTAATATATCTTTTTGATCCAGAGAAATCTTTTTAATTTCGTCTATTAATTTGTTTTTAATATTTACTAATTTAACTTTCTTTCCTATTTCTGAATGGTCTGGAATTATTTTTGAAGATTTTACTGTAGAGTATTTAAATTTTTGAGTTTCTAAAAAATCATCTTTAGATTTTTTAGATTCTTTATTTTGAGAATTGATAGTTGCTACGAAAGCATTAAAAGAAATAGTACTAATGTACGTAAATGCTGATACATATTGTCCGGAAATTTTAGATTGTTTATACGGAGCAAATCTCCAAGTATATTTTAAAATATGTTCTATGGCTAAAGATTTCATTTCATTCTTATACGAATATCCTGAAAAGTTAGGCCTAGTAAGTATATTATTAATAATTATCAAAACCATCTCTCCAAAAATATTAGGATCTCTATAAATGAAAGTAGCAGAGCTTAAATCTTTTATTCTATCTCTAATATATCTTTTTTTCTTTTGTAAACCTTTTTCTATAGATCTTTCTAAGTCACTATACTCATCTCTCAAATTCTCTATTTCTTGTATATATTCATCATTATATTTAGGAATAGATTTTAAAAAAGTAAATTTAGTATATAAATTTGGTAGTTTTTCCGTAGGTATCTTTTTTTCATTTTTAGAAGCATTTATTAAACCGTACGGTGTAGAATTCTTCATTAATTTATTAATATTATATTTTCTTATATTTTTGATTATTTTAGAGTTGTTGAAAAGTATTAATTCTGAATTTATGATAGGTTCAGGTAGATAGCTATTTAATCTTTTTTCTAAATCTTTTTCTAATTCCTCGATAGAGGTTTTATCTATCATTACGTTTCCTTATTTCATATTATATAATTTATTATATATGAAATTACTTAATTTAACCTTAAATTAAGCTTAATAATATATAATGCAGACATATAAATAATATAAAGGGAGATAAATAAATAAATAAAAGCGTTTAAAAGATATTCTACAGAAGGAAAAAACATTAAGGTTGATGTTTCTGAATTAATTGATGCGTACTCGGATGGTGGAGAGCAAGAGCAAGATGATTTTTTCTATTTCTTAAACTCTTCAAAACAATTTGGTTTAAAAGATAAAGATTGGAGTTGATTAGATGATATTATGATTGAACTTCCTGCTAAGTTTAAGAAATTTATTAAAAGCTGGAATGTAGAAGTAGTAAACTAATTAGAATATTTAGATTTATAAATAATTAGTTAGAGATTTAAATAAAAAGCATGAATATTTTATATAAACTACAAATTGTTAAATTAGAAAAGCAACTTAAAAAAACTAAAGGAAGTATAATAATGAAATTTACAGAATTATTTAACGAATCAAAGACAAATTTTAATAAAATTGAAAATATTTTATTAAAAGCGGAAAAATCCAAAGACGAAATAACTTTTCTTAATAATATGATAGAAATATTGAAAGCAACAACAAACGATGATATTTTAAATGGAGTGAAACTTATGATATTATCTGCAGATAAAAACGGTAAAAATGATGAAATTATATTGAATTTTAGAAAATTAT
>JAMORN010000017.1 GCA_027063545.1 bacterium
ATTTTAGCAATAGCAACTTACCAGATGTATAGAAATGATATAGAAAAGGTTCTTCCAGCAGCATGTTCAATAGAGCTTTTACATACATTTTCTTTAATACATGATGATCTTCCAGCAATGGATAATGATGATTTTAGAAGAGGTAAACCTACAAATCATAAGGTTTTTGGAGAGGCAATAGCAATTTTAGCAGGTGATGCGTTGTGTGTAGAGGCTTTTAGAATTTTAGGAAAAACAGGAAATGCTAGGGCTGTAGAATTACTTGGTGAAGCAATAGGTGTTGGAGGTGTAATTAGTGGACAGGTTGTAGATATTGAAAGTGAGAATAAAGAGGCACCGAAAGAAGAGTTAGAAAAGACATTGGAATTTATTCATTTATATAAAACAGCAGCTTTAATTAGAGCAAGTATTTTAATAGGCGCATTATATGCGGAAGCTCCAGAGGAAGATTTTAAGGTTTTATCAGAATTTGGTAATAAAATAGGCTTAATTTTTCAAATAGTGGATGATATTTTAGATATTACTTCAACTCCAGAGGTATTAGGAAAAGATGTGGGAAGTGATATAGAAAAAGGAAAACTTACATATCCAAGAGTTTATGGAATAGAGGCTTCTTATAAAAAAGCGTATCAACTTCTTGATGAAGCTTTAGAACTTTTATTAAAAATAGAAAGAGACACTATAGTTTTAGAAGAGATAGCTAAATTTTTTATTAAAAGAATTAATTAATTTTTTTCTATTTAAGATTTTTTTCTATTTAAGTTAGTTAGATAAAAAAGGAGTATAGTAATAATGCTATTAGATAAAGTAAAATATCCTGAAGATTTGAAAAAAATAGAAAGAAAAAAGCTTGTAGAATTAGCACAGGAAATAAGAGAAAGAATAATAGAGGTTGTCTCAAAAAATGGAGGCCATCTTGCTCCTTCTTTGGGGGCTGTTGAGCTTTCTATATCACTTTTGTATGTATTTAATCCTCCTAAAGATAAAATTGTTTGGGATGTGGGACATCAGTCTTATGCATATAAGATTCTAACAGGAAGAAATGATAAATTTGATACAATAAGGCAATATGGAGGGCTTTCAGGGTTTAATAGTATATTTGAGAGTGAGTATGATTTTTTTACAGTAGGGCATGCTTCTACATCTATTTCTGCAGCTTTAGGAATGGCAAAAGCAAGGGATTTAAAAGGAGAGGATTTTAAGGTAGTTGCAATAATTGGTGATGGGGCTTTAACAGGAGGGCTTGCTTTAGAAGGATTAAATAATGCAGGAACTTCAAAAACTGATATCATTGTTATTTTAAACGATAATGGAATGAGTATTTCTCCAAATGTAGGAGCATTATCTCATTATTTAACAAAGGTTATTTCAAATCCCTTATATAATACAGTTAGGATTGAAATTGATAATTTATTGAACAAAAGTAAAATAGGTGGAAATATTGTAAAAACATTAGATAGATTAGATGGACTTTTAAAAGGGCTTGTTACACCGGGGAGGTTTTTTGAGGATTTTGGATTTAGGTATTTTGGCCCTATTGATGGACATAATATTGATGAACTTATTGATACATTAGATAATATTAAAAACCTTCCAGGACCTAAGATTTTACATATAAAAACAATAAAAGGTAAAGGATATAAACACGCAGAAAAAGATGCAACCAAATTCCATGGTATTTCCTCTTTTGAAAAAGAAACAGGAGAGGTAAAGAAAAAGGATAATAAGCTCTCTTATTCTAAGGTAGCAGGAACTATTATCACCAAATTGGGGGAAGAGCATAAGAATATTTCAGTAATTGTTGCTGCAATGCCTTCTGGTACGGGGACTGATATATTTCAAAAAAGATTTCCAGAAAGATATTTTGATGTTGGTATAGCAGAAGGCCATGCTGTTACATTTGCAGGTGGGCTTGCAACCCAAGGTATTCTTCCTTATGTATTCATTTATTCTACTTTTTTACAACGGGCTTATGATGAGATTATTCATGATATTGCTCTTCAGAATTTAGGGGTTGTTTTTTGTGTAGATAGGGCAGGGCTTGTTGGGGAGGATGGTCCAACCCATCATGGAGTTTTTGATTTAGGTTATTTTGGTATAGTTCCAAATATAGAGGTATGGGCTCCTACCTCTTTAGAAGAGTTAAGGGATATGTTATATTATAGCTATGAATATATAAAGAAAAATCCACATCCTCTTGTTATAAGATATCCTAGAGCAAGTGATGATGTTATTGATTTAAATAAAATAGAAAATGTAAGGGATTATAAGCAAGAGGATGTAGTTAAAGAGAATATTATCTTAGCAGTAGGTTCTCAATATAAGAATGTATTAGAGGCTGTTTATGATATAGGGGATAAACTAGATGTTATAAGAGTAAATAAGGTATATCCTTTGAATGAAGAGTTTTTTGAGAGGGTATTTAGTGTTGGTAAAAGGATAATGGTTGTAGAAGAGGTTGTTCCAAGAGGTAGTTTTGGAGCAAATTTAATTAAGTGGGCAAAAGAGAAGGGTTTTGATGTAGAAAAATTTAAAGATTTAACTTTGCCTGATGAATTTATTACTCATGGTCCTAGAGATTTACTATTGGAGATTTATGGATTAAAGGGTAATAAGTTGAGAGAGAATATAATTCAATTTTTTAGTTTATAAGCTCTTTATTTATTCTATTTTTATCCTATATTTAAATAATAAGAAAAAGGAGTAGAGAATGAGATTTTTACAATTTTTTATTTTATTCTATCTTATTAATATTATAAATATTAAAGCCCAGGATTATTTAGCAAATCAATTACCCCAAAAAATGACAAATGATAAGTATACATTTAAACTTCAATGGGTGGATGATTTTCCAGATGCTTTTACAAATGGAAGATGGGCTTATGCCACATGGACTTTTGACAATAATTTATGTGAATTTAGATATGATAATATTTTAATGACAGATAATGCTTTAAATTTACAAATAACAAAAAAAGTTGATCCTTCTACAACAAGTTATCCAGATAAACCATACTGGAGTGGCGATGTATATTCAAAAGAAGAGTATAAGTATGGAAGATTTATTTGTAGAATGAAACCAAATTCTCCTTCAGGTGTTATTACATCATTCTTTTTAATTCATATAGATTTTGATGCTAATTGGAATCCAACAGAATGGAGAGAGATAGATATAGAGTTTGTAGGAACAACTGAAAAGGTTCAATTTACACTTCATTGGATAGATAATGGAGTTCATAATCAGAATCCTAACACTATTAATTTATCTATAGATGTAGAAAATGATTATCATACTTGGATAATAGAATGGACACCGGAATATATTAAGTATTATTTAGATGGAGAACTTCTCTTTACTTTTGATGATCCTTATTTAATCTCTCAAGTATCAGAAGGCCCTCAGAGAATAGAGTTTAATTATTGGGTAAGTAGTGCCACAAGTTGGGCAGGAGAGTTTGATGAGAGTGTTTTACCAATAGAGGCAAGTTATGATTATATTGCGTATTATAGTTTAGATACAACAACAACATCTATAATAGAAACAAATAATTTAGAATCAAATAAAAATATTCTTCTAAAAAAGGCTAATATTGAGTATTATGATATTTTGGGGCGTAGATTATCAACACCACCAAAATCAAATGGGGTTTATTTTAGGGTTTATAAATACCAAAATAAGATTTTAAAAAAAGAGAAATTTTTAATTATAAACTAAGCATTAAATATATATGAAAATTTTAATAGTTTTCAATAGAAGTAAAATAGAAGAGTTTGTTAAAGAAGGGATTTTTAGTGTTATATTAAATGAAGATGAAATTGATTTTTTTCTACTAGAAAAGGATTATGAGATTATATCAAAATTTATAGATAAAGATTTAAAGATTAATATTTTGTCTTCAGAAGATGGAATTTCTAAAAAAATAGATTTTATTTTTTCAATAGGAGGAGATGGCACAGTTTTAAAAGCTGTAAGAGAAATAAATTATCCTCAAATTCCTATAGTTGGTTTAAAAAAAGGAAAACTTGGTTTTTTAACCTTTGATGATATTTATAATATTGATAAGATTATAAAAAAACTTAAAAAAAAGGAGTTTTTTATAGAAAAACGGAAACTTTTAGAGATAAATTTTAAGGGAAAAAAACAGTTCGCTTTAAATGATGTTGTTATTGAAAGGGAAGATTTGGCACGTATGATTCATATAAATGTTTATGTAAATGGGGAGTTTTTTACAACCTATTATTCTAATGGTATAATAATTTCCACACCAACAGGTTCAACAGCTTATAATCTTTCAGCAGGAGGCCCTATTACATCTCCAGAACTTGATTGTTTTATTTTAACACCTATTTGTCCCCATTCTTTGATTCATAGACCTATAATTTTTGATAAAAAAACAACTTTATCCTTTAAAACCTTAGATAAAAATATAGATCCTGTATTAACTTTAGATGGACAGGTTGCTAAAAGAATAAAAGAAAATGATAAAATTGAAATTACTCTTTCTGAAAAATATATTTTATTAGTAAGGGATCTTTCTCAAAAATTTCCTTTTGTATTAAAGGAAAAGTTTGATTGGAGATAGTTTTTATGCTTGAAAGGGTTAGAATTAAAAATTTTACTATAATAGATGATTTGGAGGTTGAGTTTTCAAAAGGCTTAAATATTTTAACAGGGGAAACTGGAGCAGGTAAATCTATAATTATAGATGCTATAGAGATTGCTTTAGGTGCTAAATTTGATAGTTCTTTAATCAGAAAAGGAGAAGACCAGGGCTTTATAGAACTTGAATTTATTGATTATCCGAAAGAGGTTTCTTTGATTCTTAAAGATTTAATGATAGAAGAAGATGACTCTTTGATAATAAGAAGGGTATTTGAAAGAGAAGGTAGGACAAAGTTTTTTATTAATTCTCAGAAAGTGTCTTCAACTATTATTAAATCATTAAAGGATTATTTAATAGATATAGTTAGCCAGCACTATACAATTAAACTTTTTAACAAAGATTTTCAACTTATTATTTTTGATTTAATAGCAGGTTTGGAGGATTTAAAGAAAGAGGTTTCAGAGATTTACTTAAAATTAGAGAAAAAAAAGCGGGAATATCAAAAATTATTAGAGAATATAAAAGATATAGAAGCAAAAAAAGAATTTTATGAGTTTCAATTAAAGGAGTTTGAAGAAATTTCTATTGATGATATAAATGAAGAGGAGTTTTATAGGGAACTTAATTTTTACAAAAATTATCAGAAAAATATAGATATAATAGTTCAAATTAAGAGTTTAATAGAGAATGAGGAGTTTTCTTTAAGTTCTCATCTATCTAATTTGAGTAAAAATATTTCTAAATTAAGTATAGAAAAAAAGGATTATTATCTAGAAAAGATTGATGAATTTATTGATATAATATCAGAATTAGAAAAGGAACTAGATATAGATTTAGATATTTCGCCAGAAGAGGTTGAGGAAAGATTTAATAATCTTCAGAAGATAGCGATAAAGTTAGAGGATTTAAAAGTAAAGTATGAAAAAGATAATGTTGAAGAGCTAAAAGAGTTAAAAAAAGATATAGAGGAAAAACTAAATTCTATTGGTTCTTTTGAGATTGATAAAAAGAGAATAGAAGAGGAGTTAGAAAAAATAGAAAAAGAGTATATAGAAAAAGCAACTCTTTTATCTAAAAAAAGAAAAGAAAAATCTAAAGAGATAGAAAAAACTATAACAAAATCTTTAAGAGAGTTATCAATGCCTTATGCGGAGATTGTTTTTAAGATAGAGGAGAGGGGAAGTTTTTCAAAAGATGGTATTGATGAACTGGAGATTTTAATAAAAACAAATAAAGGAGAGGATTTTAAGCCTTTATCAAAGATTGCTTCAGGTGGAGAATTGTCAAGGGTTATGCTTGTTTTGAAGGAGTTTTATATAAAGAAATTAAACATACCAACAGTTGTTTTTGATGAGATTGATACAGGAATAGGAGGAGAGACAGCCTCTAAGGTTGGAGAGCATTTAAGAAATTTAGGAAATTTTTCACAGGTTTTTGTTATAACTCATTTCTCACAGATTGCAGTAAAGGGGGATATCCATTTTAAAGTGGAAAAAGTGGAAGATAAAGAAAAAGTAGCAACATTTATTAAACAGCTAGATAAAAAAGATAGAATTGTAGAACTAGCTAGGATGATGGGTGATTCTAAAAACAAAGATTTTATAGAAACAGCAAAGTCATTACTTGAAAAGGAGAAAAGTTATGAAAAAATTTAGTTATTTTATTTCATTTCTATTTATAATAGTATTTTTATCCTCTTGTGTTTCTGTAAATGTGGAGGAGCAATTTATAACAGTTGTTGATTCTTCTATTTATTATAATGATACAATAAGAAGTATAATAGGTCCTGATACTGTATATATTTCTCCTTATTATATAGCAAAACAGGAAGAGATGCCATGGGCTTATTTACTTTTAAAGATATACTCTGTTTATCAAGATAAAGTTCCAGAGGATTATGTATATTATATAGATGCTAGGAAGATGTATGAAACAATTGGAGATCCTTTTACATTTTATGTTCCTTACTATATGTTAGAAGATTATTTATCATGGTTTGAAGTAGAACAGAGTAAGTTATTTGGTATTCAGGTAGGTGTATATAATGATACTGTATTTGTGGTAAAAGTCCTTCCAAATTCTCCAGCAGATTTAAGTGGATTAAAATCAGGAGATAAAATATTAGAGGTAAATGGTTATCCAGTAAAAGGTGATTTATCTTTATTTCAGTTTTTAACACAAGATGATGATATTGATTATAGTTTTGTTATAAAAAGGGATAATATTATAGATACAATAGACATATACAAAGATTTATATTCTATTCCAGTGTGTTATAGTGATTCAATAACACCTGATATTGGCTATATTTATTTATCTACATTTATAGCAGATTCTCAAACAGATGGTGGTTCAACTTCTGAACAATTAAAAAAGGCATTAGAAGAAACAGAAAAATTTAAAGTTGTTATTCTTGATTTAAGAGGAAATCCAGGAGGATATATAACAGAAGCTCAGAATAGTGCTTCTTTATTTTTAGATCCAGGCGATACTATTATAAAAGAGGTATATAGGGATTATGATACAACCTCATATACAGAAATAAAAGGTGTTTGGGGGGAGAGTTATTTAACAGCACCTGATTCTCCGGAAACAGGTCTTTTTAAGGATAGAAAAATAGTTTTATTAGCAGATGGAGGTACTGCTTCTGCTAGTGAAATTTTAATAACAGCACTTAGGTATAATAAAGGTTATCCTTTAGTAGGTCAAACTACTTATGGGAAAGGCATAGGCCAAGGTTCTTTTATAAATGATTTACTTCACTCAGCAGCACATATAACTATGATAAAGTTATATACTCCAGCAGGAGATTCTTATCATCAAGTAGGTATAGAACCAGATTACCCTGTTGATAGTTTATACGATAATTTTCAGGATTTAGAACTGTTAACTGCTATAAAGGTGGCTGATTCTATAGTAAAGGCAGAAAGTGGGGTTTTGGCAAAACTATCTTCTACATCCATAACAGAGGATCCTTGGATAAATTTAAAGGTTGAAGGAATAAATTATTTTAATAGTTTATATAAAAGGTTAAGCCCTAAGAAAATTGCAGAATTAGGATTTTTAAAGGTACCAGATATTCTTGATCCTATTAATCTAAGTAAAATAGAGAGCCTAAAATAAAAGATGAGAAAACAATAGGTGCTATTTTACTTCTTATGATTGTTTTAGAGAAGGTTAGATAAAATAGTTTATCTTTTGGGATAATATTTGAAAAGATTTCTATATCTTTTTGGGAAAAGCCGCTTTCAGGCCCTATAATAAGAAGAATGTTTTTGAATTTTTTTTTAGGTTTAAATAATTTTTCTTCTGGAGGGTTTGGATCTGCTATAATTATAGTATCAAAAGATGAAAAGAATTCAGGAGATAGTTTTTTTATTTCTTTTGGGTTATTTAGGTGAGGAAAGTAAAGCCTTTTGTTTTGACGAATAGATTCTTTTATAATAGTTTTGCCTTTTTTTTGAAGGAATTTCAAAGAGTATTCTTTTGAAAATTCTGTTAGTATTGGAAAAAATTCTATAATATCTGTTTGAGTTGAGTAATCAAGAATATCTCTAATAGTTTCTTTCTCACCAATAGAGAACATAAGGGATATTTTAATATTGTTTTTTGGTATAAATTTTTCGGTTATATCATCAATTATTTTAACTTCAATAGAGGATTTTTTTATAAATACTATCTGAGTTAGAAAGATTTGGTTTTTAGTAATAAGATGAAGTTCTATTAAATCATCGGGTTTTGCTCTAATAACCTTTAAAAATTGAAGTTCTACCTCATCAAGTTTGATAGAGGTTATTTGATTTTTACTAAAACAAAAATCACCTTCAATAAAAATTCTTGGAGTAAATTTTTCCCTTGGCATTTATAAAAAAATAAGTTTTTAAAAAGATTTAAAAAAAAGTATTTTCCTCTTTATACTTTTCCCAAAAATTTTTTACTTTATACTCTTCAAATGAGCAATAGTATGTTTTTCTTAACTTAGCTATTGTTAAGTTAATATCTATATTTTCTTTATCAGAAAGTCCTTTCTCTTCGATAAAATTTTTAAAAAGCTTATATTTTTTTCATATTAAGATATAGATTAGAGTTTGTAGGAATTCTTTAAGGATATGCAAAAACTTTATTGTTAGAAAATGTTTTTAAAAATTTTATAGTGTTTTTAAGGGAATTGAGTGTTTGGTTTGGTATTCCAAAGATTATATTTGAAAAATAATTTATATTATTTTCATTCAAAAATTCTAAAACCTTTTTATTATTTCTTATTTCTATATTATTCACTCTATTTAAAATAACCATTTCTTTTTTATTTATAGATTGAATGCCTATTTTTAAGTTTATTTTATTTTTTATATGTAGTTAGAAGATCTTTTAAAATAGGATACTTAAATAGTTCAGTCTTTACTTGTAATGTTAGATTTCCTTAACAGAGGAATTATTTAATTTTTTTTATCTCATTTTTTATTAAATCCACAACAGATTTTTCAGCATAACCTAATATGAAGTAATCAACATTTTTATATTCTTTTATTAAAGTATTTAAAGGAGAAGAGAAACTTCATAGCCTCCTAACACAATTTTATCTTTATAACTATAATTTTTAATTTCTTTTACTATTCTACGTGTTGAATTTTAGTCCAAGCATAAAGAGAGATTAATATATAATCATTTATGTTATGAAGAAAAGAATTGTTAAATTTATTTGCAATATCTTCTTCTATAATTTTTTGTTCTACTCCTATATATTTATTAAATTAAATGAATAAAATAGTCGTAAAATATATTGTTTCGTTTTATATTTGCCATTATAGAGGCAAGCCCTAGTGAGATTTTTGGATATTCGTTTTTTAAAAAATCGAAATTTATTATTAATATTTTCATTTTTTACTTCTCCTAGAGAGTTTTATTTTATTTGTTTTTAGTATGGTATCTATTGGGTTTTTTATTAATTCTATCATTTGCCCAAAATACTGTTATTAACCTATTATCTCCTAGTACAATAACAATGGAGTTATAATTCTTTTTTAATAGACTATCTTTTAACTTTTTGTCTTTTATATTCTTTTTTATTTGTTTTTTCCCAAATATTATTCTATTTGGGTTATTAGGTAACTTCTCACCTAATATAAAGCTAATTCTATAAGTTTATTAGGAATTCTTCTATGAAGTTTTCTGTAGATAAAGTGATTAGTTTCTTTTAGATTTTCCATTTTTCCCCTCCATTTCTTTATTTATTTTACTATTTGGTAGATACCTCCTCTTTGTTTAAACTTTTCAAAGTCAAATTTTAATTCATCTAATTGGGATAGTAATTCATACTCTAATAGATTTAAGCCACGTTTAATTTTATAATTTATATTAGTAAAGGGATAACCTTCAGAGTCAACCATTATATATGAACCTATCATAGTATGGTTATCTTCATATATTACAGGACATACCTTGTTAGCATCTTTATTTATATTTTTGAATAACCCAAATTTTTCTTTATTTATAGAGAGCATAGGTGTATATAGATCATTTTCACCTTTAATAGGTAAAAATTGGAATACTTTCCATCTTATAGGTTTTATTTTGGTTATAAATTCTGTAAAGTTTTCTTTATAGTTATAATTAGAAACCATGGTATTTATCTTAAGAGAAATATTTTGTTCTTTTATATCAAAACATATTTTATAATAATCAAGAATTTTATAATTTACGTGTCTTCCAAGAAATAGAAGGGTCTCTTTTTTAAGAGAATCAACACTTAGGCCAATTAAATCTAAAGAGTTATCAAATTTTTTTAAATAATCTTTAGTTATTAAATAACCATTTGTTACAATAGATGTTGTAAAACCTAAATCTTTGGCTTTTTTTACTAAATTAGGAAGGTATGGTACAAGAGTAGGTTCACCTCCAACAAAATTTATTTTTTTTATTTCTATTTCTTTTAATTCTTTTGCTAATTTTTCTATTATTTTTATCCAATCTTTTTCCTTTAAATTTTTATTTTTATACATATGTGAATAACAACCTTTACACCTCATATTGCAATAATTTGTTATATGAAGATTTATAGTCATACCATAACTATTCATTATTAAACCTCCTTTTTTTGATTTTCCAATATTTTAATAATAAAGCAAAAAATCATTATATTATTGTAACTTATTTTGTTTTAATATGTTACTCTAATTGGTTATTAGATAATCTTTAATTTTTAAGATTGTTATCTTAATAAAATTGGATATTTATCTTTTTAAAAAAGTATTAAAACATTAAATTTTTTATATTTTTTTAATTTTTTAAATTTTTTATTTTACTTAAAAATATAAATAAAAGACATTTTTTTAAGGAGATGTATATGTCTAAGAAAAGCTTTTGAGGAGGATTATTAGGAGGTTTAATTTTAGGGGCAGGCATGACTTTTTTACATAAGACGAATGAAAAAGAAAGATTAAAGAATGACTTAAATAATGCAAAGAAACTATTAACAGAGTTAGAAGTAAAAATGAAATTTTTGAAATCAAAATATAGGGAGTTAGAAGATACTTTAAAAGAGCGTAATAGAAGACTATCTTATCTAGAAAAACAAGACAAATTAATGAAGGAATATGAGCGTTTTAAAGAAAATTTTATAAATGTTTTTTATAATGATATGGTTAATGCTTTAATTAATAAAAAAATAGAATTTAATTTTGGGAATATTTTAGAGTTTATTAAAACTAATTCTAGTGTTGCAGAAATATTTAAATATTCAGATATTGATAAAGCAAGAAAGATAAGAAATAGAATCGCCCATCCATATAGTAATGAAAGAATCCCGGAAGAAGAATTACTTTTTGCTTTAGAAGTTTTTGAGAAATATAATAATATTTTAGATGAATATAATAAAGATAGATCAGTATAAATAAATTAAAAAAGAGAAGAGTTATGATAAGTAGAAATTCCATAAAAATTTTATTTATGATGGTTATTTTAGGGATATTTTATGTAGAATTAAACGCAATGATGGTACTAGATGAAGAAAAACTTCTTGCTGATAAATATATATACTATTCAAATAGAGATTTTTCATATGAAGCAGATATTAACTGTGAAATAGCAAGATTGTTAGATAAACATGGATATGAAAAAGAAGCTGTAGCATTAGATTCAGCAAGAAAGATAAGAAATAGAATTGCCAATCCTAAAAAAGGATTATATAAATGTATCTAAAGAAGAAGCAAAATATGCTATAGAGGTATTTGAAGAATATAAAGATAAAGAATTTGTTATTGGCTTTTTGGAAAGTATAGAAAAGGTATTAGAAGAATTGTATAACTTTTTTTGTTAAAAGAAAAATATATTGAATAAAATAAGGGTAAAAATAGTATGTCAGTATTAATTTCTTATTTAGCAACAAATAATGATGATCCTGAAAAGAAAGGTAAAAAGTTAGGGCCAACTTTATATGTGCTTACATCTAATTTTGCTAAAAAAAGAAAGATAAATAAGGCTGTAATATTTTTCCGTGAAAGTAATAAAAAAGAGAGAAAAATTTACAATTATATAAAGAGAGAGTTAGAAACAACATTTCGAGATTTAAAAATAAAACTTTATTATAAATTATGGAGAGGTGATGATCCAACAGATCATAAAACAATTTTTCAAGAAACTAGAAGGTTAGTAAAGGAAATATATGAGGAAATTATTGTTAAAGATAAAGATGAAGAGTACTATATTCATATATCTCCAGGTACTCCTACAATGCATGCGATTTGGCTTCTTCTTAGTGAATTAAGATATTTACCAGGAAAGTATACTATAATAAAATCTTATGAAGGTGATGAAAACAAAGAAGATTATATAAAAGAAGTTGATATAAAAAAAGAGATTTATGATGTTATTTTTAATAATCAAAGTATTGATAGAATCTTTTGGGATCCTCATAAATTTAAAACTGAAATATTAAAAGAGTTATTTAAAAAAGCAGAGATGTTTGCAAAAATAAAGGCACCTATTTTGATTTTGGGAGAAAGGGGTACAGGAAAAACTACTTTAGCCAAATGGATAAGAGAAAATAGTCCTTTTAGAAATCCAGAATTAAAGATTTGGCCTACGATTGTTACGAGTCAGTATGACGATAAGTTAATGAGATCTGAACTTTTTGGATATAAAAAAGGCGCTTTTACAGGAGCAGATAGCGATAAAGATGGATTATTAAAAATATTAGATGGAGATACTTTATTTTTAGATGAAG
>JAMORN010000018.1 GCA_027063545.1 bacterium
TTTTAAAACTCTTATTACTTCTAAAGCTATGAGCTGGGTTTTAGGGTTAGTCATTGCTTTTGAATAGAATTTATAATTATATCTTTGGTTTCTACTTTATATAACTGCTTTTGATCTAAATAGTTTACTCCACTGTTTTTAATGAAAAGTGTTGCATAATGAACATACTTTAGAAAATTTTCTTCTTTACTTATTACATTAAACATATCTTCACAGTATTTATCTATTTTTTTACTTCTTAAATCTGGAATTTCCTTTCCATAAATATAAGGAATCAGCATTAAAATATGAAATTTAGATTTTCTAAAACTTTTATCTAATTTTCCCCTATTAAAAGCTTGCATTAATTTAAAGAATATAAAACTACTTAGGTAATATGGATAAGGTCTGTGCTCTTTATTGAAAATATCTTTTCCAAATCTTTTCGTCAATTTTCCATAATATCCTGATGCTTCATGTGGTAATCCTAAAAACATAGAAGCAAATGTTTTAGCTTGTGTTTTCATATCAATTATTCTGTTTTTTTGAACATCTTGATATAGATATTGATTTTTTCTTCTTTCATAATAAAGTTTTTCTTTTACTTTTTTATTCATTGCCTCATAAAAATCTTCTAGAATTTTTTGAAAATCTGATAAAGCTGACAATTCCTCTTTATCTATTCTAGTTTGGTTATTTGTGGCCTTGATAATATCATTCTTTATTAAATCATTTTTCGTAGAGATAAATTTGATAGGTATATATACATTTTTAATTCTTTCATCTTCCTTAAATTCATAAAGAATATGTGTAGTCTGACAACCATTAACTATTTGAAAATTTTTAAGGTATAAACTCCTTCTTTTGTAATTAAGATCTTCAGATACTATAGTTAATCCATTATTTAAGACAGGAAAATTTCTATGTTTTTCACTTTCTAAAGTCATTTTTATTTCTGAATTAACATCATTGAAACCTAAAAAATCTCTTGGGTTATCATAGAATAAAATAGAACCTCTGAAGTTTCCTTGCTCGTCTTCTATAATTTTTAAAAATTCTTTAAATGAAATAAATCCTAAATAAGCATCTTCTATATCATCCATTTGAGGAAATGGAAGAAGATCATCTACATAGATGGTAACTTCTATATTTTTATTTGTTTTATCATAAAATCTTTTAATATCAGGAAGTCTCCAAATTTCTAAATCAAAACTGCCCATATTTTGAAATATATTAGAAAAGTAACCTTTAGTATCATTTTCTAATTTCTCTTTATCATTATCATTTATATTTGACAGTGTTGCATAAATAGCTTTTATTTGAATATTTTTTATTTTACCCATATAAAATTTAAAGATAGAGGATATAATTTCACGAAAATTTTTTACCTTTTGATTTTCATTGGTTAACTCTTTGTCTAATTCAAGAATTTTGCCTAAACCAACTAAGAAGTGATTTATTTCGCTATTTTCTATTTTTTCTGAACTTTTCACTTGTGTGGAAATAATTTTTATATCAAATTTATCATAACTTTCTGCAAATTCTTCTAAAACATCTACAGTATCTACAACTTTCCCATTAATTATGACTGCTAATCCATCCACAGATTCTGTATTTTCTACATTTAGATTATCTAGAACCTCCCAAGAAATTATGTCATCCGTATTTAAAGATAATGCTATATAGTTTATTAAATATTCAAGCTTTTTTGCAAAGTCTTTATTTGCATCCCTATCAAAACTAAAGTCTGTCATATCAAATTTTTTTAGAAAATCGTTAATCAAACCTTCTATAATTACTTTCATCTCATAACCTACCTATCACAAAAATACTCTCATAATAAGCGTTTTTATCCCTTGATGTTCTATTTAATACTGGTCTTTTGTATTCTTTTATTATTTTTAAACCGCTTTTTTTTGCTATTTCAGGATATAGATTAAACTCATCATTTGCAACTATAAATATTTGTGGATTATCAACCATATACTTTAAACAATTTCTTAAAACCTGTGAGATACCTTCTATATAACTTTCTCTTGCTTCTTTGCCTTTTCCTTTGTATAAAGGACCTATTTCAAGTTCATCTCTTCTCTGTATTCCAAAAAGCTCGTAAGCATAAGCATGTTGCTCGTGGTAGTCTATTTGCCCAA
>JAMORN010000019.1 GCA_027063545.1 bacterium
GATGATGATGAAGTAATTGAACATGAAGATTTTATAGAAAGAGCTTTATATAATATGAGAGAAGATAATTTATATGCTAAAGGGGGATATTATATTCAACCATTTGGAGGCTACAAGTTTCCAGGAAAGAATGTATGGTGGAAAAGACCTTTATGGGATAATCAAAAATATATGAATATGGCTTTTGAAAAAGTGATAGATGGGGAGCCTAGATTAAAGGATACGTCTTTTGTTTTTGGCGGAAATATGGTTGTAGCAAGGGAGTTAATAAATAGAGGTTTATGTTTTGATCCTTATATTACAAGGGGAGAGGATATTGATTACTTATTTAATGTTAAAAGAGAAGGATATAAATTTATGCTTGATAACCAACTAACAATTAAACACCTACCACCAGCAGGGCATCATCCTCAATGGGTAAAATTTAGAGAGGATGTAAAGAGATTTTTATATATGAAGGCAAAGTTGGATACATGGGCAGGTGGAATATTAAAGGCAGAAGATTTTGATCCATATCCAGGATATTTCTTAAAAGATAATTTAAAATTAAAGATAATAGTAACAACTATTTTACTCTTTATAGATTACTTAATAAAAGCAGATTTTATATCAGCAATTAAGACTTTATCAATATTCAAAGAGTTATTTGTTAATTATAACAGCAGAGTAAATAAATTTATAGATTTTTATAAACTGTTTAAAGAGAATATTAATAAGTTTGAAGATGCAGAATTAAAGAGATATATAGAAAATAATTGTATAGTTAATAAATCATAGGAAGAAAATAAAAAAATTTTAATATTTGGAATTTTAAAATTTTTAAAAAAAATATTATATTTAATAAATAGGATAGTAAAAAAGGAGAGCTTTTAATGAGTAACGGAAAAATTGATGTTAAATATATTAATCCTTTTATAGTATCAACAGTAGAAACGTTTGATAAAATGTTAGGAATAAAATTACAAAAGGGAACACCTTATTTAAAAAAGAAGGATGAACATAGTGATATTACAGGTATAATAGGCCTTTCAGGTGATGCAAAAGGAATTATAGCAATTACTTTTAGTAGAATTACAGCTTTAAAAACAGTTAGCAAATTTTTAGGTATGAAAGTATTAAGTATAGATGATACAGTTGCAGATGCTGTAGGAGAATTAATAAACATCATAGCGGGTAATGCAAAGCAATATTTAAAGGATTTAAAGGTAGATATATCTTTACCAAAGGTAATAATAGGGCATTCTCATTCTGTTTCAGACTTAACAGAGATACCTACAATAGTAATACCTTTTGAAAGTGAATTAGGACAATTTAAAATAGAAGTGGCATTAAGAGAATCAAATTAAATAGTTAATATCAATTAAAATAATAAAAGGAGATAGATTGTTATGAAAATTCTTATGGTAGATGATTCAAAAACAATGTTAAGAATAGAGAAGAATGTTTTACAAAAATTAGGATTAAATGCCGAAATTGTTGAAGCTTATGATGGGGAAGATGGTTGGGAAAAGTATCAGCAAGATAAATACGATTTAATAATGGTAGATTGGAATATGCCGAAGATGACAGGTATAGAACTTGTAAAAAAGATAAGGGCTGTAGATAAAGAGACAAAAATAGTAATGGTGACATCAGAAAGTGAAAAGTCTCATATTATTGAAGCTATAAAAGCCGGTGTTAATCAGTATATTGTAAAGCCTTTTGATGAAAATACAATGAAAAGAAAACTTCAAGAATTAAAGATTTTACCCCCGGATTAATATAGAATTAATTAAAATTAATGAAATAATTTTAGTAGTTGATTTATTTTTTATTTTCTTTAAGAATTATATTAATAAATATATCTGTAAGTTTAGGGTCAAAATATTTACTTTTTTCTTTTTTTATAATTTTTAAAGCTTCTTCTATGGACATGGCCTTTCTGTAAGGCCTGTCTGTTGTTAATGCGTCATACACATCGCAAATAGCAATTATTCTAGATCCTAAAGGTATTTTTTCACCTTTTAATCCATCAGGATATCCTGTGCCGTCCCATTTTTCGTGGTGATGAAGGACAAGATCAGATATCTCGGTAAAAAAAGGTACATTTTTTAATATATTTGCACCTATAATAACATG
>JAMORN010000020.1 GCA_027063545.1 bacterium
GATTTTTATATATACTTTAAGATCTTTGGTAAAATTTAAGATAATAATAAAAAAATGGTATATGATAATGAAAGTATAGATTTTAATAGGAAAGGTGAAATTGAATACATTGCAACTTCTATAAATAATAATAGTGAGAAAGTTAATTATCCATTTAAATTATACATTATACAATAATAAAAATAGGAATACGAAAAAAGATTCCCAAAGTGAGGTTTCTTCCCGATCTATTTTTAATGCTTTTGTATATGTTTGTATATATCAAGATATGTATATGGGATATTTTATGAATTCAGGAGAAACTAATATACTTGATTACTTATAGATAATAGTACCAGTATTAAAATCAAATGGTGGATGGTGTCTAGTTGGTAGAGAAGAACAAATGAACAAATAATGAGAGTAACTTCAGGAGGTTTATTAGATAATAGAGTAACATATCAATGTTGTAATAGGATGTGTTTGGTATTAGCTCTTTATTATGGTTTCTCAAATATAGCAATTTTTTCTGCATTAGTTGACTTACAATTTATGATATATTATTTTGTTGATGTAACAAGAGGAACAACAGGGACGATTATGTTAATAGAGAGAAGCTTAAAGTTTTTGGGAAAGAAAATTAAATTATAAAGGAGGGAGGTATGAGAGTTGTATTATTAGCTTTTATTTTTTTGATAATTAATTTTAATTTGACTTTTTCAAGTTCAGATAAGGAAAAAATAAATATAGCTGTTATGGAACTTACTGGACAGGGTATTGATAAATCTGCAAGAATTGGGCTTACTAATATAATTATATCTACCATAAGTGAGAATTATAAAGATAGATATAACATTTTAGAAAGGGATCAAATAGATTATATATTAAAGGAACAAGGTTTTCAACAGGCAGTAGGTTGTAATGATGTTTCATGTGCTGTTGAAATAGGTCAGTTATTAGGTGTGAGCTATTTAATTATAGGAAATGTAGAAAAAATTGGACAACTTTATATTATTACTTTAAAAATAGTTAATGTTTCTTCTGCAAAGATAGAAAAGGTTATAACTAAGGAGTTTAAAGGGAGAAAAGAAAAGCTTGTTAAATTGATAAAATTCATGACAATCTATTTAATAGAAGGAGATGAGGGGGTAAAGGAACTCGTAAGTAAATATAAAGGGAATGTAAATTCATTTGCTGAAACTCAAAAAGGATTAAGTTTTGAGACAATGCAGCCACCTAAAAAAATAGTTTCAGCGAATGAGGCATGTGCAAATGCAGTGTTTAGTATATGTTGTTTAGGAGATATCAGATTAGGATATTATCTAAATCAGGGCTATGAGTTAAAATTTAAAGATGTTATTCAAACTCCATTTTTTCCTTTAGGAAGGTTATATACATCTGTTTGTGTGGCAGGTTCTAAGGGAGGAGTTGAGGGTTGCTGTGCTGCATGGGTTTTAGGTCTTAAAGCAGGGGAAGATATAAGAAAATATAAATTAAGAAAAATAGAAAAATTAGTATGTGCTACTCAGATAGCTTATTTGATTCCTACTTATGGATATTTTATAGCATATCCTTTACAGATGATAGTAGAAGTATATATACTTTATGAAGTTTACTCTGGAAAAACTTGGTATGATGTTGTTAAAAGTGAAAGTTTAAATAAAATTTAGTAATATTTTATTGAAAGATTGAAATTATGTATTTATTTTAAAGTAAAAAGAATTTAAGTTATTGTTTTTATTTAAACAAAAAAAGAGGTGTCTATGAAGAAGCCTTTAAGTATTTTTTTAGGTGTTTTTATATTAATCATAGCAAATACTAATATAATTAATGGAAGTGTAAAGTCATGTTGTGCTTCTGTTTGTTTAGGAGATATAAGAGTTGGGTATTATATGAACCAAGGATATGAACTAAGAGATGTTGATTATTTGGAGAGTATACCTCTTAGTTGTTGTACTTTTTCTGTTTCAAGACTTTACGCAGCTTATCAAACAGGTTACAAATCTAACGGCTGTATGGGAGGTATTATATCTTTCTTTTTGGGAAATAAAGCCGGAGAAGAGTTGGATAAATATACTTTTAGACCTTTAGAAAAGATAATTATGAGAGTGATAGGATTGGGATTATTAACAGG
>JAMORN010000021.1 GCA_027063545.1 bacterium
GGAATTGGGTAAAGTAGATAAACCAATTTTATTAAAAAGAGGCTTATCTGCTACAATAAAGGAATTTTTAATGTCTGCAGAGTATATTTTATCCCATGGAAATCCAAATGTAATTTTATGTGAAAGAGGTATAAGAACTTTTGAAACAGCAACAAGAAATACATTTGATATAAACGCTATTCCTGTGTTAAAAGAAAAATCTCATTTACCTGTTTGTGCTGATCCTAGTCATGGTACAGGTGTAAGAAGCTATGTAAAACCTATAGCTAGAGCTGCTGTTGCCGCAGGCGCTGATAGTGTAATGGTAGAGGTACATTATAACCCAGAAATAGCAAAGAGTGATGCTGCTCAAACATTGTATTTAGATCAATTTAAAGAATTATTAGATGAGGTAAGAATTATTGCTTCAGCAGTTGGAAGAACATTATAATATTGCAGTAGCTGGGTTAGGGCTTTTAGGTGGGTCTTTAGCAAAGATATTAAGAAAAAAGTATGGAAATAATATAAATTTATGGGCCTTCTCAAGAGAGGAGACTCTTGAGAAGGCTAAAAGATTTTCTTTATTTGATCATTATTATCTATATGATAATATTCCTAAATATTTAGAAAAAATAGATATTCTTTTTTTATGTACACCTATTTCTGTTATTATAGATTTAATAGAAAAAATAAAAAGCTCATTAAATTATCCTTTAAAGAAAAAGCTTATAATTAGTGATATAGGAAGTACAAAAAAGACTATTATGGAAAGTGCTATAGGACTTTCAAATTACAATATTACCTTTATTGGTGGTCATCCTATGACTGGAAGTGAATTTTCAGGCTTTGATTATAGTGATCCATATATTTTTGAAAACTCTATTTATGTTTTAACACCTTATAAAGATGATTTAGAAAGTAAAGAACTAAAATTATTATCATCGATTATTGAAAATATAGGTGCAAAGGTATTAGTTTTAGATTATGAGCTTCATGATAGACTGGCTGCTATGATATCCCATTTACCGCAAATAATAGCTGTTGAACTAGTAAATTTGTTAGATGGAGAGGATGATTCAGAAATAGGAAGAACTTTGGCAGCTGGAGGTTTTAGAGATTTAACTAGAATAGCATCATCTGATTTTAGAATATGGAAAGATATAATAGATACAAATAAAGATAATATTTTTAATTATATTGATAAATTTATACAGAAGTTAGAAGAAGCAAAAAATAAAATAAACAGTAATTTGATAGAAGAGGATTTTAAAAGAGCAAAAAGTGTAAGAGATTTAATTCCAAAGGATACAAGGGGATTTATTTCTCCGATTTGGGAATTAATTGTAAGGGTTCCTGATAAACCGGGAGTTTTATATAAGATATCAAAAATTCTTAGTGATGAAAATATTAATATAAAAGATATTTCAGTAGTAAAGATAAGAGAGCATGAGAGTGGTAGTATAAAATTAGGTTTTGAGACAAAATACGATAGAGAAAAGGCTTATAATCTTTTAACAAAGAATGGAATAGAAACAATTATAAGGGAGTAGATAAGAGTATGGAAAAGTTTATAGAAAGGGTTAATAGTTTAAGGGGAGAATTAAGATTTGCTGGGGATAAAAGTATTTCTCATAGAGCAGTAATTTTTTCTTCTATAGCTGAAGGGGAAACAATTATAGAGAATTTTTCTGTTGCTAAAGATTGTTATAGGACTGTTGATATATTTAAAGATTTAGGTGTAAGTATAGAGGTTATAGGAGAAAATAAACTAAAGGTAAATGGAAAAGGATATTTTTCTTTAGAAAAGCCTGATAAAGTTTTATATGCAGGAAATTCTGGAACAACAATAAGGCTTGTTAGTGGTATACTTTCCGCTATGGAGTTTGAGAGTGAAATAACAGGGGATGAGTATTTGATAAAACGTCCTATGGATAGAATAATAATACCATTATCTCAGATGGGGGCACAAATAGAAGCAAGAGAGGGGAGATTTCCTCCTTTAAGAATAAGGGGGAACAAATTAAAAGGTATTGAGTATAAGCTTCCTATACCAAGTGCTCAGGTAAAGAGTTCAATACTATTGGCGGGATTAGGTGCTGAAGGTAAAACAACAGTTATAGAGCCTATAATA
>JAMORN010000022.1 GCA_027063545.1 bacterium
TAAAAATTTAGGAAAGGTTCAATTATCAATTCCTGGCATTCATAATATAAGAAATTCTTTAGGAGCTATTGCTATATCCTTAGAATTAGATGTTAATTTTGAAATAATTAAAAAATCTTTATCAGAATTTTCTAATGTAAAAAGACGATTTGAAATAATATATGAAGATGAAAATGTGATTCTAATAGATGACTATGCTCATCATCCTACAGAAATAAAAGCAACTCTTAATGCAGCTAAAGAGTTAAAAAAAGATTATAAAATTGTTGCTATATTTCAGCCCCATTTATATAGTAGAACTTTAAATTTTTCTACTCAATTTGCAGAAAGCTTAAAAGATGCGGATATAATAGTAATTACTGAAATATATGCAGCTAGAGAGACTCCTATTGAAGGAGTTTCTGCAGAAATAATTGTTGCTAAATTAAAAGAAATGGGGCTTGGTGATAAGGTTTTCTATATTCAAGATAAAGAAGATATACCTGAATTTATTTTTGACAAAATTAATATAGATGAAAAATATTTAATAATTTCTTTAGGTGCTGGTGATATTAATAAATATTTATACGAGATTAAAGAGGGGTTAGGAGATGCCCAGAAAAGGGTATAACTATTATAAAAAAATAGAAGAAAAACAAAATTTTAAAAGAAAACTTATTGTCAACACTTTTAAATTTAGTATTATAACTTTTATTGTTTTATTTTCAATATATATTATATATTTAGGTACTAATTATTCTTATAAAAAAATAGTAGAAATACTTAAAAACTCTTCTTCATTCAAAATAGAAGAAATTATTGTTAAAGGGAATGAAATTATTCCTTCTGAAGAAATAATATATAAGGCTAATTTGGATTTGGGAATATCAATCTTTGATATTAATATAAAGGCTTTAGAAAAGAATATTTTAACAATAGATAGAATAAAAAAAGTTTTTATTACTAAAAAATATCCTAATAAAATAGAGATTTATGTTGTAGAGAAAATCCCTATAGCATATGTATATTTTAATAATAAAATAATGTTTTTATCAGATGATGGTAGTCTAATAGAAATAAGAGAAAATGAAAGTCCTGATTTACCTATTGTTAGATTTGATAATATAGACAATAATACTCCTATCAAATTAAAACAGATTATATTAAATAAGGTGGTAGAATTTATTGATACTACAAAAATTGTTAACTATGATTTATTAAATAAAATATCTGAAATAAAAATTGATAAAAATGGAAATTTTACTATTTATATAAATAAAGGAATGACAAAAGTTATTATTGGAAATGAGAAATTATATGAAAAGCTACTATCTTTAAATGGATTAATTAATCAGTACGACTTTGAAGTTGTAAATTATAAATATATTGATTTAAGATTTGATAATTTAGCATTTGCTAAATAAAAGGAGAAAATAAAATATGGGAAAAGTAATAACTGCTATAGATCTCGGCGAAAAATATATAAAGATAGCTCAAGGAGAAAAAATTGATAGAAATAAAATAAATATACTAGGTGTATCTCTTGTTGAGACATCAAATATAAAAAAACATGTAGTTATAGACTTAGAAGGTCTTACTTATGAATTAGAAGAAGGTATTAGAAATCTTGAACAACTTTCCGGATTTGATGTAGAATCTGTATATATTTCTATCTCTGGAGAAGGTACTGAAATAGTAAATGCTGAAGGTTATACTGTTATAAAAGATCCAGAAAATGGTATCTCACAAATTGATATAGACAGTATAGAAAGTCAACTGGAAAATATTAATACAAACTCTATAAATAAAGAGAAATTAGATACTATAATTGTTGAATATATTATAGATGATACTAAAAAAAATATTAAAAATCCTATAAATATGCCTGGAATGAAACTTGAGGCTAAAGCAATAATCATGAGAAGTGATAAAAATCTTATAAAAAACTATAGAAAAATATTTGAAGATATTTTAGGAATTAAAATTAACAAATTTATACTAGCTTCTAGAGCTGCAGAAGAAGCCGTATTAACCCCTGAAGATAGAGAACTAGGGGTAATGCTTCTTGATATAGGATATGCCTATTCTAATATATATATAATAAAGGAG
>JAMORN010000023.1 GCA_027063545.1 bacterium
TAAATCAATATCATTTAAGTATTTATAAGAGAATTCTATTCTATAATCTGGATTTGAAACCAAACCTACATATTTGCCATATTCTCTAATCTTTTTAATATAATCCTCTACTTTATACCTATTACTTTCTATATGAAATGATATTAAATCGCAATCTGTTTTTCCAAAATAATCTATATATACAAAAGGATCTTTTACCATTAAATGAACATCTATAAATATATCCTTTGAAATACTTCTTATTACATTTACTATCCATGGCCCAAATGTAACATTAGGGACAAAATACCCGTCCATTATGTCAATATGTACCCAATCTGCACCAGATTCTATTACCTTCTTTATATCATCATAAAATCTTCCCTTATTTGCTGAAAGAATTGAAGGATTTGCTATTGTTCGTTTTTTTACCAAATCTTTATAAAAATTTAACTCTCTCATCTCTCTTTTTTATACTCCTTTATTAGTTTTTTTAACTCTTTAACATTCTCACAAATATCTCCTTTATTTAAAATTGCAGTAACAACAGCCACTCTATCTGCTCCACTTAATATTACATCTTTTAAATTATTTTTATTTATACCTCCCATAACTGTAAATATACTATCTTTATAGAGATTTTTAACCTCCTTTATAATATCAACACCAAGAAACCTTTCAAGATGCTCCTTTGTCTTTGTTGGAAAAATTGGACCTATATTAAAATAGGTAACCTTCTCATCTATTGCTTCTTTAATCTCTTCTAAATTATGAGTACTTTTACCTATAATAAAATCTTTTATTTTAAATTTCTCTAACATATTTTTTAAATATTTAACATCAAAATCATCTTGGCCAATATGTACTCCATCAGCCTCTATTGCTAAAGACACATCTATATGATCATTTATTAAAAATCCTACATTATATCTTTCTACTATTTCTTTTATCCTCTCTGCATTATATAAAAATTGTTTTTTACTTGATATTTTATCTCTATATTGTATTAAATCTACTCCACAATCTAAGGCTTTTTTTATAGTTTCAAATAAATCAACCCCAATAGAACGAGCAATATTCATATCTGCCACAAAATATAACTCAACTTCTTTAAAATCAACTTTTTTACTCATAGGTTTAAAATAAATATTAAATGTTTTATTATCAAAAATAAATGTTTTAAATAAAAATATGGCTTTTTGACCTATGGCTTTTTTATTTAAAAAATGTATTTTATTATATTGCAGATAGTTAAAAACGTGACATTTTGTTTGTTATTTTATTTCTAAAAAAAACAAGGAGGGACTATGAAAAAAATCTACCTTTTTCATATAATAACTTTTATAAGTTTCTTTTATTTAAATGCATTAGCACTATCAGTAACAATGAAAGATGACAAAAGTGTTATAAAAATAATCCCTAAAAAAGAGACATATTCTTATTATTTCTATCTATATCAAAAAACAGCAGATCCTGATTCTGCTTTAGAATATTTAATTAAAGCAAAAAATCTAGGCGCTCCTAAGGATTCATTAGCATACTTTTTTGCTGATTATTTTTTATATACAGGAGATCTAGAAAATGCATTAATTGCAAACCTAACAATAAAACCCCATCTTATAAAGAAAAAATCATTTAAAGTTGCTGTATTAAATCAAAGACTTTATATATATAGACTACTTGATTGGAATACAGAAGCAGATAAAGTGTATGAAGAATTATATAATATAAAATCAAAGAAAAATAAACTTATTTTAACTACCTATCCATTTTTTAAAAAGATTGTATATTACAATCCAATAGAAGACCGAACTTTTAATTCAAGTTTTAATGGTGTAGGTGATTATATTGCATTAAAATATTATCATTATTTTAAAAACTTCAAAATATTTGCTGGTGGGTATAATAACTATTATCTTTCTCCCCAATACTTATCTTATCAACTTTACATGGGGGGTGAATTTTTTATTACACCTAATCAAAGTATAGAGGTTGAAGCAGGATATTTTAATAACAATTATTCTGAACCTAATGTTAATGCTTTTTTCGGGGAATTTGGGGTTAATTTTTACTATCAAACAACATTTAGTTATATAAATCTAAAAT
>JAMORN010000024.1 GCA_027063545.1 bacterium
TAGTATAAAAAGCCCCCCTTTAGTAGCTACATAAAAACTACTATCTATTGTTAAAAAATCGACAACTTTAGAAAAATTTGTTTTAAAAGAAAAATCTACAATTGTAAATTCTTCAGCGACTAAAGACAAATATAAAAATGTGAAAAAAAATAAGATATATTTAATTTTTTTCATTATTTAACAATTCTCCTTTTATTATACTCTTAAATAAAAAGAAAATACTAAAAATTAAACTAATATAAAAGATAAAGTCTCCATATTTCGTATAAATAGAATTATAAGATATTAATTTTACTTCTCCAATTAAAACATCTCTTACATAAGGTGGAATACTTTTTATAACTTTTCCTTTATAATCTACAATTGCTGATATTCCCACATTTCCGCTTCTTATTAAATATCTTCGAGTTTCAATAGCTCTTAATCTTGCCATATCAAAATGCTGATATATTTCATTTTTTCCAAACCAAGCATCATTAGATACAGTTATGATAAAATTAGCTCCTTTTTTAACCTTTAACCTATTATAGAATGGGAAGATAGCCTCAAAACAAATTAAAGGTGAAATATTTATATTATTAAATCTTAATAATTTTTCTTTATCTCCTGAAGAAAAATTTGATATACCTAAATGGAATTTATTTAAAAAACCTAAAATATGAGAAAAAGGAACATATTCTCCAAAAGGAACTAAAATAACTTTATCGTAATAATCTATAAGTTTAAAATTTTTATCAAATACAAATAAACTATTATAATATTTATAATCATCTTTTTCGTTTTTTAACCTAAGTGCTCCTATTATATTATATGTTTGAGATTTTCTTACAATATTTTTTACTTTCAAATAATCATATCTAGTATAAAAAAGATAACTAGGAGAAGCGGTCTCTGGCCATAAAATAAAATTTATATTCTTTTTTGTTTTTGATTTTGTTTTATCTATAAGACTGTTAAATATTATATAAGTACTATCCTTAAAATTTCTTTTCCATTTTTTTTCTTGTGGAATATTTGGTTGTAATACAGCCACGTTTAAACTCTTCTCTTCTGAAATAGTCCATATATACTCTCTATAAATTCCATAAATAAGAAAAAAAGTAAAGATAAATAGTGTTATATATAAATGAGAACGAGAAAATTTAAAAATTGAATAGTATAATCCAGATAAAAATAAAAATAAAAATAAACTAATACCCCATATACCCCATAAATCCGAGGTTTGTAGAAAAATATTTGAAAAATTAAGCATATATCCTAAAAAAAGCCATGGAAAACTAAGTATAGAAAATTGTCTTATATATTCACTTATAATCCACAAAAAAGAAATTTTATATAAATTAAAATTTAATTTATTGCCTATATAAAATGGTAAAAAATTAAAAAATGCAAGTACAGAAACCATTAAAAAAAAACCTAAAAAAAATAAATCATTAGAAAATCTTCTTACATTTAAGAGCCAACTGATTTGAATAATATATGAAATAAAAAAAAATAAATATATATGAAAAAGAGATCTTTTTTTGTCATATAAATAAAAAACATATATAAAAGCAATAATCCCCCCTATAAAAAAATTATAGGGGGAAAAACTAAAAGCATATAAAAGAGCAAAAAATATTGTTATAAATATATTATTTATTTTGATCTTCCTGAGAAAATTGCTTATTAGTTCCATACTTTAAAACCAATATGCTTTCATAAAACTTCATTATATTATAAGTACTTTTTTCTATATTATGGAGTTTAATTAGAAAATAAATATTAAGTACCATAAAAACTACAATCATCACTATAAGTATATAAACAAGCATCATATTACAACCATCCGTTTTCTATTAAAAGTTCAGCAATTTGGACAGCATTTAATGCTGCTCCTTTTCTCAATTGGTCTGCTGAAGTCCAAAATGTTATTCCCTTAGGATTTGTTAAATCTTTTCTTATTCTTCCTACAAAAACTTCATCCTTATCTGCAGCAAAAAGAGGCATAGGATACTCTTTTTTCTCTGGATCATCAACTAATTTTACCCCCTTGGCTTTCTTAAAAGCCTCTCTAACCTCTTCCAAAGAAAGTTCTCTTTCT
>JAMORN010000025.1 GCA_027063545.1 bacterium
TTATTTCTCCTTTACTTTTAAATGCACCAGTTTTAAAAACTAATTCAACAATATTTATCTTATCTTCTTTTAAGCGAATTTCAGGAATATTTTCAGGAATACCCTTTTTAGAAAATACTTTAATAAATTCTTCCTTTGCCTGTTTAGCCTTTTCTTCATCATGGAATATACTAACAATTGTTTCTGCTAAATATAGTTTTACATCTCTAGGATTTAATACACCAGATTTTGCCTTATCAATCAATTCTTTAATTTTTTCTTCTTCTACATCAGTAAGAAGAATAAAGTATTTTTCCATTAACTGATCAGGAATACTCATCACCTTCCCAAACATATTATTTGGATCTTCTTGGATTGAAATATAGTTTCCAAAGGATTTAGACATTTTTCTAACACCATCAAGCCCTTCCAAAATTGGCATTGTTATTATAACCTGAGGCTCTATCCCAAACTCTTTTTGTAAGTATCTCCCAACAAGCATATTGAATTTTTGATCAGTACCCCCAAGTTCTATATCATTTTTTAACATAACAGAATCATATCCTTGCATAATTGGGTATAAAAACTCTATTAAAGAAATAGGAAGACCTTTTGCATATCTATTTGCAAAATCTTCTCTTTCAAGCATCTGAGCAACTGTATATTTAGCAAGTAAATCAAAAACATCTTCAAATTTCATTTTTCCAAACCATTCACTATTGAAAACTACTTCTGTTTTATTAGGATCTAATATTTTAAAGGCTTGGTTTTGATATGTTTGAGCATTTTTCAAAACCTCTTCACGAGAAAGTCTTTTTCTTGTTTCGCTTCTTCCTGTAGGGTCACCAATCATTGCGGTAAAATCACCAATAATTAATTTTACTCTATGTCCTAAATCTTGAAGTTGTCTTAATTTCCTTAATGTTACAGCATGACCTAAATGAAGATCTGGAGCAGTAGGGTCAAATCCTTGTTTTACTATTAAAGGTTTATTTTCAGATATTGCTTTTTCTAATTTTTTTCTTAGATCATTTTCATCTATTAAATCTACAATTCCCCTTTTTATTTTTTGAAGTTGAAATTCTATATTTTTGCTCATATATCCTCCTTTAAGCTTTTAAAAATAATTAAATATTAAATTTTATTTACTGTTAAACTAAATATTTACAAATTTAAAAATAATAATTTATATTTGATAATACTAAACGTAAATTAGATAATAATTTAGAATATTAACATTTAATTAAAAAAATAGGATAAAAAGATTGAAAAATCAGAAAAATATAGAAGAATATCAACTTGATTTTCTTAGTATTTTAAGAGTTGTTATAAAAAATTGGAAATTATATATACTTTCCATAATAGTATTAACTTCTATTTTTATCATTATTGCTAAAATAAAAAAGGATTATTATAATACTACTGTGAAGATTATTTATCAACAGTCAAATATGAGCTCAGCTGATTTAGGTGTTTTAGGGCAACTTGCAGGTTTTGGTTTAGGGACAAATAAAGGTTATAAGCCTTTTATTCCAGATATATTATATTCAAATTTTATTCTTGACTCTATTATAAATAGAAAATGGAAATTATCAAATGGTCAGTATATAACTTTACAAAAGTTATGGAATATAGAAATTGATTCAAATGTAAATAATAGAAAAGAAGTTTTAAAACATGTTTTAAGATCCAAATTAAGAGATGACAATTATATAGTATATGGTATGTCAAGAGCAGGACTTATAACTATTATTACTTCATTTGAAGATCCATTATTAAGTTATGAGGTAAATAAATATATAGTAAAACTTCTTAATGATTTTGTTATAAATCAAATACATTATAAAGCAAGAGAAAGTCGTAAATTTATAGAAAAACTGATGAGAAAAGCAAAAGAGGAACTAGAAGAAGCAGAAAATAATCTAACAACATTTGTAGAAAAAAATAGAATAATAAATTCTCCTTATTTAAAATTGAGGTATGAAAGATTACAAAGAAATGTAGAGATAAAAAAACAAATTTATTTACTACTATTAAAAGAGTATAATATGGCTTTGATTAAAGAAGAAAAAGCTGTGCCTGTTTTTGATGTTATAGACC
>JAMORN010000026.1 GCA_027063545.1 bacterium
CAATATGTCCATCAAGTCTTGAAGTTGCAGATAAGGCTCTTTCTAGATTAACAATGCTTGATTTTTTTAAAAACTTAATATTTGAGCGTTTTAGAGTCTCTGGAGTTGCTTCTACTTTGAATGTGTTATCTTTTATTTCTATTACAGTTAAGCAAACACCATTTATACTTATGCTACTACCTATTTTTATATCATCAAAATTTTTTAAAGGAGTTATACTAAGAATTATATTCTCTTTTTTTCTTTTAATTTCATCAATTTTGCCTGTAGTTTCTATTATCCCAGAGAACATACTTATTCTTATTCCTTTTTTATTTAAGAATATAATCTTTTACATATATTATTACAAAATTATTTTTTCCTAATTTTTTCTGTTTGAATAAGTTTAAGTTAATTTCAGAGAAATCTAAATATTCATTAAATAATTTTATACCATTTTTTAAAATTTTATTAGAATAAAATAAATTTAATTCATCATATATATCTTCTTGGAGAAAGAAATTGAAAATTTTAGCCCCTCCTTCAATAAGAATAGAATAAATCTCATAATTCTTTTTTAAAATCGCAAATATTTCTAATATTTCTTTAGTATCCTTAGAATTTTTATTGAAAACTTTAATATTCTCTTTTTTATTAAAAAAACTTTTTTCTTCTTTACTAAAATTATCACCAATTATAAAAATATTTGTATCTTTTTGTTTAAATATATTTAGATTTTCCAGTTGTTCTGGAGATAGATGTCTACGGGATGACCATAAAATAATTTTATTTATATTACTCTTTTCTCCATAGTTTTTAAATTTGTATCTTATATTTAAAAGAGGATTATCAACTATTAATGTATCAAAACCAACTAGTATTGCATCGTAAAAATGTCTTAATCTGTGAGAAAATCTTTTACTAGCTTCATTTGTTAGCCATATCTGAGAATCTTTTTTTCCTATATATCCATCTAAGGAAGTTGCTATTTTAAGAGTTATATATGGGAGATTAGAATTTAGATGTTTTATAAAAAATCTATGAAGATATTTAATTTCATCTTTTAAAAAATTGTATTTTACAACTTTTTTATTGGTTTCTAATATTTTTATTCCATTACCATTGACTTTAGGATTTGGATCTGTTATCCCAATAATAACCTCTTTTATTTTTGTTTTGGAAATTTCTATAGCACAGGCAGGGGTTCTACCATAAAATGAACAGGGTTCTAGGGTAACATACATAGAGGAGTTTTCGAGGGAATATCCATTTTTAATAGCATCTTCAATTGCCATAATTTCTGCATGTTTACCAGGAGGGGGTTGGGTTGAGCCTTTCCCAATTATTTTGTTATTTTTTACAATAACTGCTCCAACAGATGGATTATCCTTTGTAATACCTAGATTTCTATAACCTAAAGCTATAGCGTATTTTAAATATTTTAAATTCATTGCTTTTATATTGTTTAGTTTATAATTTTACAAAAAATAAAAAATAACTGGGGAATTTAAAATGAAACTTTCATCTTTAGGTTATTTGATAAAAGATAATAAAGTTTTAATGCTGTATAGAAATAAAAAGCTTAATGATGTTCATAAAGGAAAATATAATGGCGTAGGTGGAAAGTTTAAAAAAGGAGAATCTCCAGAAGATTGTCTTAGAAGAGAGGTTAAAGAGGAAGTAGGGGTTGATATTGTTGATTATAGATTAAGAGGAATTATAACGTTTCCTTCATTTAAAGATGAGGAAGATTGGATTGTTTTTGTATATTTAATAAATAAATGGAAAGGAGAAATAAACTACAATTCTCCTGAAGGAGAATTAAAATGGTTTAATATAGATGATATTTTTAATCTATCATTATGGGATGGAGATAGATTATTTTTAAAATGGCTTTTTTACGATAAAAAATTTTTTTCAGCAAAAATTATATATGATATAACAAAAGAAAATGATTATATTCTTAGAGGTTATGAAGTAGAGTTTTTTTGAAGAAGGCTTTCCACTTCCCTGTGAAATTTTTACCATCTTACTTCCCTGTTTATGGTATTATATTATCATCAATTAATTTATCTGCTAGTTTTTCTA
>JAMORN010000027.1 GCA_027063545.1 bacterium
TGATGTAATAATACAAAATGTTTCTTTAGAGGGTAAGACTGATATATCTTTTACAGTTAAAAAAACTGACTTAAACGACGCAAAACAACTTTTGGAGTCTTTAAGAAATGAATTAGAGTTTGGTGATATTATTACAGAGGAAGATATCGCAAAGGTTAGTATTGTTGGTGTTGGAATGAGAAGTCATTCGGGAGTTGCATATAAAATGTTTAAGGTATTAGCTGATTTAGGAATAAATATTGAAATGATTTCTACTTCAGAAATAAAAATAAGTGTTGTGATAAAAGCTAATAAAAGTGATGAAGCAGTAAGGGCTCTTCATAAAGCATTTGAATTAGATAAGTAAGTTGTTCTATTAATATTCTATAGATATTCAAAATTCCCCTCCTTTAGTATATATATTGTTATTTTTCTTTAAAATAAAAGGAGGGGGAGTTTTTTTAAAAAATTATAAAATCTATATTTTTTTATCCGATATATTATATTGAAAGAGGAAACAAGGAGGTCCTAAAATGGCAACAACAGGATTACCACCAATCCAATTTGGAGGATTAGCTAGTGGAGTAGATGTTCATGGTATAATAGATCAATTAGTAGCTATAGAATATCAAAGAATAACACCTATAGCGGAAAGAAAAGATGAGGTTCAAGCAGAGATAACCGCTTTAGGGGGATTAGAAAATCTATTGGAAAAATTATCCTCTAAAGCTGAAGAATTTGAAGATAAAAAAGCTTTTTATTTATTTAATATAACATCTTCAAATGAGGATATAGTAACAGCAGAAGCTACAGGTGATTATGATATAGGTCAAGGAACAATTAATGTAGAAGTAATTCAACTGGCAGTTAATGAAAAAGTTCAATCAAATAGCCATACTGATCCAACAACAGCTTTAGGACTTTCAGGAACATTTTCTATTAATGGACAGAGTGTGAGTGTTACAGCAGGTGATACTTTATATGATATAAGAGATAAGATTAATAATACTGATAATATAGGAGTAACAGCTACTGTTGTTAAGATATCAGATAATGATTATAGACTTATAATAACTTCAAATGAAGGAGGAGCAGCTGGTGCTACTTACGATGATCCTGATGGTATTCTTCAAAATCTAGGAATTTTAGATTCATCTTTAAATAAAAATATCTTAGTTTCAGGGAAGGATGCTCATATTCAGGTAGATGGTATAGATGTTTATAGAACAACAAATGAAATAGATGATGTTATTCCAGGATTAAAGCTAAATTTAAATAAAGCAGAAGTAGGTACAATTGTAACAATAGATTTTTCTAGAGATCTAGAAGGAATAAAGAATAAAATTCAGGAATTTATAGATGCATATAATTCTGTTATTGACTATATAAATACATATACTAAATATGATGCAGATAATAATAAAGCTAGAGAATTAACTAATTCTCAAGTAGTTAGAAGAGTAATTTCTGATTTAAGAGAAATAGTTAATAAAGATTATAGTGGTTATTTACCTGATGGATTTACTTCATTGGCAAGTATAGGTATAACAACTGATAAGTCAACAGGAAAGTTACAAATAGACTCAGAAAAGCTAGAGGAAAAAATAAATGAAAATTTTGATGCTTTTGTAAAATTATTTGGTGTATCAGGAGAGACTGATACAACAGGATTAGAATATGGAAGGGCATCTTGGGAGACACAAACAGGAACATATTATGTTGATATTAATAGTAGCACTATAGGTGGATATGCTGCTACTATTACAGGAAATATAATTGTAGGAGATGAAGGGCCCGTAAAAGGTTTAACTTTAAGTTTTAATACAGGTGTTACAGAAGGAAATGTAACATTTATAAAAGGTATAGCAGGAGAGTTTAAAGATTTAATAGATCATTCAATGTTAGATGTAGAATATGGTTATATAAAGACTGAGCAAGATCATTTGAATAATGTAGTTGATAACTATAATAAACAGATAGAAAAGATGGAAGATAGAATAGAAACATATAGAGAACAATTAGTGAGACAATTTGCTTCTATTGAGATGATGATAACAAAGA
>JAMORN010000028.1 GCA_027063545.1 bacterium
TTGCATAAAAACTAAAACAAGCACCCGAGGTTAAACTTCCCGGTGAAATCCCTTCATATCTTGATTCTATTGCATGGGCTGCATCCTCTATAACAGGTATGTTATATTTTTCTGAAATCTCATTTACTCTCTTTACATTAACCATATTACCATATAAATGAACAATAACAATAGCCTTTGTTTTGGGAGAAATCGCTTCCTCAACCCTATCTAGATCAATAAGTCCAGATTCCTCTTCCACATCAACAAAAACAGGTTTTGCTCCTAAAAATTCTATAGCATTGGCTGTTGCAACAAATGTTAAAGGTGTTGTTATAACTTCATCTCCTGCTTTTATCCCAACTGACTTTAAAAGAAGATGAAGCGCACTTGTAGCAGAATTTGTTCCCACTGCATACTTAACACCTAAATACTTGGAAAACTTGTCCTCAAATTCCTTTGTTTTTGATGAGGTAGTTAAAAATATTGATCTTAATACCTCATTAACCCTTTTTATATCCTCTTCATCTATTGTGTGCTTATAAAACTCTACCTTCATATCACTCTATCCCTTATAATACCCTTCCAGTTGTGTTATAAAATCCTCTTTTATAATAGAAGAATAGGCTTTTTCTGCAAACTCTAAAGATAATTCCCTATACTCATCTATTTTATTCTGATTTTCTATTAAAAACTTTATTTTTTCTAAATATTGTGTGAAATTTCCTGGACTTACAAGAAACATTTCAAAATAGTCTTTAATTATAGGCTTTTTATCCATTCCATCTTCAAATAAACCTCTCATCTCTTCATATAAAACCTTTGAGAAATTAAATTCTTCTACTTCATACTCTTTTTTATAACTTTCTAAAAAGTAATTATAATCTTTTCCTTTTAATATAGATTCTATAATCTTATATTGATAACCTGTTCTTGACATTATAGCAATAACACCTCGGGATAAAAGTTCTGTCATTGTTGAACCAACCATATATAAATTGGTATTTATATTCACAACCACATCAATCTCTGAGGCAATATAATCTAAATCACTAGATGAATACCCTTCAGGGGTGATAAGTTTAATATGAGATGATAAAAACTCATCTGAGTTTATCCTATCCATAATCTCATTATAAAATTCATTATCTACATCAACCTTACCAAAAAACCTAAATTCAAATTTTCCTTCATACTCTCTTAAGTTATCTATAATATTAATTAAAAAACTAATTCCCTTATGAATAGCCCAATAATCAGTATTACCAAATATTATTTTTTCCCTATTTTTCCTTTTTAATTTAATAGGTTTCCCATGAGAATAGTAGATTGAAATAGGTAAAAATCTATCCTTCTCAACGCCAAAAAGGAAATTATACACCTCTCTAAATGAATTTATTCCTATAATACCATCAACAACACTCCCCAAAAGATACTTACCATAATTTAATCTTGAATTATAGGCTTTTATTAAATTAGAAGAATTCTTTTTCTCCATAAGTTGATAATTATCATATAAAATTGCAAGTTCCTCAATTAAAGATTCAGGAGAAAAATCAGTAATACTCCAATGAGAATTATGGGAATATAAATATCTCTTTTTAGAAAATAAAAATATTGAACCTCCAAACATATATTGAAAATCATTTAATGTAATAAAAACCCTATAACCTTTATCCTTAACTTTTTCTATTATAGAAAGAGGCATCATATGAAAGAAATGGATAACATCCCAGTTGGGATTTTTATCTAAAAATTCAAAAAATATTTTCTCGGTTTTCTCTTCATAAACCTCATTCATTGGATTAAATAAATCATAATAATATATTCCTTTATCCCTTAAAAGAAATCTATGAACAACCCCTTTATAAAAAGTATCCTTTATAATAAACTTATCCTCATTATGTTTAAAAGCACTAAAAACCTCAACATAATGTCCTCTTCTTCTTAATCCATCAACTATTAGATCAATAACTTTTGTTCCACCTGTAATATTTCTTGGTATTGGCAAATACCCTACTATTAATATTCTCATATATCAAT
>JAMORN010000029.1 GCA_027063545.1 bacterium
TAATATACTTATAATTATATCTTTTTGCTCCTTTAGACGTTTCTCTAAAAATACCAAAGTTACTCCTGAAATTACAGAGGCTATTGAACCACCAATAAATGGCGAAAATCCCAGATAATAGGCTATTCCAACCCCAGAAAAAGAAGCATGCGCTACAGCACCAGTTAAATATGTTAATCTATTAATTGTTATATAAGTACCAATTATTCCACCAATTATACTCAAAAAAATAGTAGCATATAAGGAATTTCTTAAAAATTCATAATTTAATAAATCTATCATTTTTTATTCTCCTCCTCATACATTTTAAATACTCTATGAGGAAAACCATGAGCAATTAATTCTACAGGGCACTCATAGGCTTCCCGTATCATCTCTTCAGTTAATTTATTCGAATCGGATAAATATAATTTTCTATTTAAACATCCTACCCTTTCAACATAGGTAGAAACAACTGTCAAATCATGAGTTATCATTATAATAGTTTTATTAAGAGATTTTATTAAATGGAAAATAGAAGAAGTACTCCTTGGATCAACACTTGCGGTTGGTTCATCCAATATTAAAATATCACTTTCAGTAGCTAAAGCTCTTGCTAAAAGGACTCTTTGAAGTTGTCCTCCCGATAGTTGAGATAACTGTTTATCTTTATAATTATATAAATCAACCTTTTTTAAACTTTCATAAGCTATTTCATAATCTTCATCTGTATAAAAAAATCTACCTCTTGTTTTCCCTAATCTACCCATTAAAACAACATCTATTACTTTTATAGGAAACTGTTTATCAAAATCTAAAAACTGTGGGACATATCCTATTGTATATTTACTTTTTTCTCTTCTCTCTCCATAAATAAATATCTCTCCTGAATTTGGTTTTAACAGTCCAAGAATGAGTTTTATTAAAGTTGTTTTTCCTCCACCGTTTGGACCTATTATAGCAAAAAATTCTTTATCATAAACTTGGAAAGAAATATTATTAATAATAAGTTCTGTATCATCATAAGAAAAAGTAAGGTTTTTTACTTCAACAGCTATTTTTTTATCTTTCATTATTTAATATCCTCATTTTTGAAAATTTTTACTAAAATATTAGTTATATATAACATATTATTCTTCCAATCAGGATTCATAGGTCTTATTACAACTTCTTTCCCATTTATGTCTTTTAAAATACCTTCTACTACTTTATAATCAAATTCCTTTTGTATTATAATATAATGGATAGAATCTTGTTTTGCTATATTTATTATTTCCTTTAATCTATTTGGAGTTACAGATTTTCCCATTACTTCAATAGATACTTGGGTTATATTATAATCTTTAGCATAGTATGTTAAGTTAGGATGAAATATAATAAATCTATGTTTAGAATAAGGCTTTAATTTATTGGTAATAATAGAATCCAATGAAGTTAAAGAATCTAAAAAAGACTTATACCTATTATTTATTAAAATACTATCCTCTGGATAAAACTTTACTAAACTATCTCTTATAATACCTACCATCTCTATTACGCGCTTAGGAGAAAGCCATACATGAGGATCATTGCCTATTTTTTTCTCAGGCGGATAAGAAATAATCTCTTTTATTTTAGGATTTATTGATTTTATATTATTCCAATAAGCATTTTCAAAGGGAACAAAAATCTTCACATAAACCTCGCTTTGAGCTATTTGTTTGATTCTTTTAGGAGAAGGTGAAAATGTTGCGGGAGATTCACCTTCTTTAAGAAATGAAACAATTTTGTATTTAGTAGTATCCAATAATTGTTCTAAAAAATACTTTTGAGGGGGAATACTAACAGCTATATAATGAATTTTTTTGCTTTCTTTTGTTTGGTTCTCTGACGTAGATCTACTTTTAGAGCAAGATATCATTTGAAGTGTAAAAATAAACAACATTAAAAATACAGCTCTTTTCATATATTCCCCCTTTCTTTTTAAATTTAATATTATTAATTTAAAAATATAGATAAAAACAAGCAAAAATACAACAGATTATAGTCTCTCTT
>JAMORN010000030.1 GCA_027063545.1 bacterium
CACCCTTTTTATATCTTTGAGGATCCCTTAGTTTTCTCTTTTTTATAAACATAGAGATAAAATCCTTATCATTAATTTTATTTGTATCAACCTGAAATCTATATAAGTCTGCTTTTATCTTTTCTCTTTCAGAAGAAGAATTCTTAAAAATAGGATCTGCAATTACGTTATCCTCTCTATCAAAATAAATAGAATCATTGGTTATTGAGTCAAATACACTCCTATAAGGTATTCCTAAAAATTTATCTTTACAGTTCCATACATTTTTATTAACATTTCCCCAAAAATTATTATAAACAACTGTTGGATCAAGTTTCTTAGATGAGCAATAAATTCCATAATTTAGGTTATTATAAAAAATTGTTGAAGCAACCATTAAATCACCTGAATTTACAAAAATACCTGCTACATCATTATGATCAAATATTGAGTTTATAACAACCATATCACTTAAACTATCTATATACATCCCAATTTTACAGTTTTTAACAACTGTATTTTTTATTGTAAAGGAGGCATTTTTTACATATATACCATAGTAGGCATCTTCTATATCTGCATTTAAAATAAAGGTATTTGCGTCATTGGGATTATCAAAAATAATTCCATACCAAGATGGCCCTGGAATATTATTTGTTCTTGGCTTAAACACTACCCTTTTATTTTTAAAACCATCAATTCTCAAACCTCCTTTAACAATAATCTTTATAGGCCTATCTTTTCTTTCATCTATATAAACAGTAACCCCTCTTTTTATTACAAGAACCACATCCTCAGGTATTATTAAATTATCTTTAATAAAAACAGGTTGATCTAAAATACTCCAAACCTCATCTTCAAGAAGAGGCCCATATTTGTACATCTGGGAAAAAATTTCCTCAATAAAAAGATATAAGATAAAAATTAAAAGAAAATATATAATTTTTTTTCTCATAACTATTTCCTTTTTTATAGTTTTTATTTATTTTTTTTCAAAGATTTATGATAAAAGTAAAAAATTTATTTACAAATATTGTTTTAAGTTTTTCTATTTTTCTATTAGTTAATTGTAGCAATAATAGTGCCACTTATGATCTTGGTATAAAATTTAAAAACTATAAAGATCCTACTATATATTATGTCGACATCTATTCAGATAAAATAATAAAAAATAAAAGAAAAACTGAAAAAATAAGCTATAAACTTTCTCAGAAGATTAAATCTATATATACTGACAATTCTGCAAAACTTCTATTTACTATAGATTCAATAGTAAAAAATGATTCTATTTTCAAACAGCAATACCATAAATATATTATTAAAATAACTCCTTTTGGAGAAATTACTTATATGAATTTTGAAAATCTTCCGGAAAATACGTTAGATCTAGATATAAAACTCAATAAATTATTAATAAAATTATATCCTATGCTTCCTTATAAAAAAGTAAAAATCGGGGAAAGTTGGGAGAGAAAACAAAGTTTCTATTATGAAGATGAAACTTCTTTTGGGAATATAGACTTATATAAAAAATTTAAATTAAAGAAAGTTAAAGATACTATTGCTGTTATATCTTTTAAAATAAAAGGTAATTCTATTATAAACATTAAAAACCATCCTAAAAAAGCAAAACTTAAAATTTCTTCTAAAGGAGAAATAAGATTTAATATTAAACAAAAAATAATTCTATCTATACATGGAACTTTAAAAACAATAAAGAATAATCAAATTACAACAGAAGAAGTTAATATTATTTTGAAAAATTGAGCTTAATTTTTTATATTTAAATGAAATTGGAAGCCGGGATGGTGGAACTGGTAGACACGGTGGACTCAAAATCCACTGGGGATAGCCCCATGCGGGTTCGAGTCCCGCTCCCGGCATTTTTATTATTCAAAAAAATTAATATACTTTTCATATCTGTTCTAAAATGATCGTACTTTCCCAAAACTAAAAAAGGAGGGGAAAATGGAGAGAAAAGATACCAAAAATATCTCATTTAAAACAGAAATAAAAGAACTTCTTAAT
>JAMORN010000031.1 GCA_027063545.1 bacterium
GCCCTTCATTTTTTTCAAGTTTATTTTTCTCTTTTGATAGTGTATTTAAGGAAAAATCAATAAATTTACATAATGAATCTAAATCTTCTTCTTTTACTTTTTTATAAGAAAAAGGAATCTCACCATTGAGTCTTTTAATTTCTTTCTTTATAGATGTTAAAACTATATCATAAACTTTATCATAGTCTATATCTTCCATTTTAGTAGGATTAAGACCTTTAGTTTCAATGGTTATTTTATAGTTTGGCAGAATAAAAAATTTTTGAGATTCTACATTTTTATAAGAGAAATAGTTGTATATTAAATAATTATTAATGTTATTTTCTTTATTTAAGAGAGAAGAAGAACATCCCAATATTAAAACAATAGAAATAAATCCTAGAAGAAGTATATAAATCTTTATTTTTCTACTCATTTTATATTTATACTAGAAAAAATGTTTTTTACAAGTGTTGGAAATACCTTTTTTGTAATATCGTAAAATTCTGATTTTTTATCTGTATATGTATTTTTAAATCTAATATTACTTATATTTTCAAATACTAAATCACCTTTTTTCATATCCCATATTTGAATATATAAACTTTCTTCAATAACAAAAATTTTTTTATCACCTATTTGGTCTATTTGATTTCTTTTGATGGTTATCTCTATAGGAAGTATTATATATCTTACCTTATATTTTTTATAAAACTCTTTTAATATTTCCTTATCCTTATCTGAAAGAGAGAAATTGTCTTCTAATTTTGATCTTCTAGTGATTATGATATTGTAGAAATTTTTATAATTCTCTCCTAATATTATCTCCCTTTGATTAGATTTAATACATTTAAAATTATTTTTTAAAAATTTCTGAAATTCTTTAGATATACTATCCTGGACAGATTTTTCCTCTTCAATTGTAAGTTTTTTCGTTAACCCTTTTGTTTGAATATAGAAGTTTAATATGTCAAGACTTAATACACTCTGAGATTTTAGATTTAAAGTAGAATCTTCAATAAATATTTTTTGTAATTTAAAAATGCCATAATCTGTTTTTATTGTTTTGCTATTAAAACAACCAGTTAAGGCTCCTCCTATAAAAAAGAGAAGCCCTAAAAGAAGAATATAATAAGCTTTTTTCCCCATAATACTACCCTTCTACTAAAGGGATGTGATTTCTAATAATTAAAATATAAAATAAACTAAATCAAAAAAACTAGTTTATTTTTATTTTTATATCTATTTTATGTCTTTTTTTAATTTTATCATATATTGCATTAATATTTTGATCCTTTAATCTCTTTGATATCAAAGCATAGGTTTTATTATCTAAAGAATCTTTTATATCATGTAAAAATATAATATGATATCCGTATATAGTTTTTACAATATCACTAATTTCGCCAACCTTCATAGTGTCTAAAGCTTTAGCAAAGTTTCTATCAAGATCTTTTAACTTAACATATCCAATATCTCCACCTTTAACTTTTGAAGGACCTTCAGAATATTTTTGGGCAATTTCAGAAAAATTAGAACCATCTTTTTTCAACATTTTTTGTATATTTTTTATTTTTATTAAAGCACTGTCAATGTTAGTGCTATCAGGTTTTTTCTTTAATACTAAAATATGAGAAACATGATACATTTTATATTCGTTTTTATGTTTATTATAGTAGTTCTTTACCACATTAGAATCAATTTTCACTTCATTTTTTAATTTTTCTACATATTTATTAACTAATAAATTTGTTTTTATAGAACTTCTAAACTCCTCAAAAGTTGTTTTTGTTTTTGTTAAATAATTCTTAAAAGCCGTAGTATCCCCCTTAAAGTGTTGAAGTATAAATTTATTAACCTCTGCATTTACCATACTATCTGTTATATGTAAAGATGTATCTTTTTCAGCCTCAACCCTTAAAATATTAAATAAAATATCTGCGTCTATTACATTTTTTAAAAGAGCGATAGAATCTTTAGGAGTCATTTTTTTTCTTGTAATTAATGCATAAAATGCTTTTATATTTTTAAATTTATTCATGATATCTTCTTTATAGATAGTGATAGAATCGTCAATTACAACCATAGGTGTCTTACCTGAAGATTGAACTTTACTTTTAGAACAATTTGTCCATAAGATAGAGAAAAGACTTAAAATTAAAATTAAAGTTAATGCTTTTTTCATGACATACTCCTTATTAAAGTTTTGATTTATTAATAGTTAAGTTTTATGAATTTTTTATTTTCAATTTTTATAATCTCAGCATTATTATTTGATCCTTCTGTATTATAAAATGTAATTCTACCACTTACTCCATTATAATTTTTAATATTATTTATATATTCAGTAATAGCCTCAGGAGTGGTATATCCATTCTCTATAGCTGAGAATATAATGTCAATAGCATCATAACCTAAGTAGCTAACCTTTCCAGGACTTTTTTTAAACATATTTTTATATTCATTTTCAAACTTTATCCTTTTATCATATCTATCTATTTTATAAAAATAAAGACTGAAATATGAGTTGTTTAAATATTGAGCAGTATGTTTAATTAATTTGTTTGAATACCAACCAGATGATCCTAATAGAGTGCCATTAATTCTATAATAAAATATTTGAGGAATAAGCATAATAAGCTCATCAGCAGATGCAGAAGGAATAAATATTCCATCAACCTGCAAATTTTCTTCTTTAAGTCTTTTTTTGGGAATGTTTTCAAGTTTTACTTCTCTATATTTCCCTTCTTTTTTAAATATCTCCTCTTCTATCTTGTCAATAAGTATTGCTCTTCTAATAGAAATCATATACTCTTTATAATCCTTTGTGCCTGGAGGATAAATTATTAATTTTATAATTCTACCACCTTTTGCTTCTACATATCTTTGAAAACTTAATGCTTGAGTTCTACCATAAGCATTATCAGGAGCTATAATAACAAATTTTCTTAATTTAAGGCTATCAACAGCAAATTTTGCAATTTTTTCTGCTAATTTTGTTATTGTTACATTAAGTTGAAAAATATTATTACCTATTTTAGCAATACCTTCTTCAGTCGCTGTGGGAGTAATAAGAGGTAAAGAGTATTCACTCACTAAAGCACTTGCCACTATTGTATTTAAACTTGTAATAGGTCCAACAATTGCTGTGTAATCACCATATTTTAGTATTTCTTTAACTTTAAATATTGTTTCTATTGGACTGCTTTTAGTATCAAAAACAGAATATTTTATATTATCATTTTCTATTTCAGAAAATTTCAACTTTATAGAGTTTAATACCTGCTCTCCATATACTTTATATTCCCCAGATAAAGGTAAAAGAACAGCAATTTTTATATATCTTCCCTTTAATTCTTTACTTTTCTCTAAATATTTTTTTACAATTTCTGAGAGAGGGTCTGAAGAAAATAAGGATAAGAATATGGTAGAGAGTTTTTCAACACTACTGAAATTACCTTTCTCATAAGAGTTTTTTATTAAGTAGAATAGGATATTTTTATATAACACATCATAATCTTTATATTTATCTTTTAATTGTTCTAGTTGATTAAGATCTAATTTTTTTAAACTTTCTTTAAAAATATTTAAACCATAAATTTTTAGATTTTGGGGAGCTTTTATTATAAAAATGGCAGCATGATCAGCACTTTCATAGAAATTTTGAGTTTTAAATAAATACACGCTATAAAGATAATTATAATAAAAAGATAAAGAAGAATCACCTTTTTCTTTTAAAATCTTTAATATAAATTTAGCATTTTTTAGGTCATTGTTATTTAAATATATCTTTGTTAAAGCAATTAACGCCTTTGTTTTTATAATGTTATTTTTGCTTGAAAGATACAACTTTTGAAGTTTTATTATAGATTCTTTTATAGAATTAGAATTTAATATATCTTCTATTTTATCATTTGTGTATATTGGGGTAGTAGTTAATAGTAGTAATGCTAATAAGAAATATAATCTTTTCATAAAAACAATTCTCTTCAAATTGTTTAAATTAATCATTAATTAATGGTAAATCTTCAAATTCTAAATTATAAAAGATATCTGTTAAAAATTCAATTTCCTTTAAAATATCTTTTTTTTCTTCTTTATTCAATAATAAAGATAATAAAGTTTCAACTCTATTAAAAAGTTCGTTAAACCTATTATAAGCATAATGGGAGGTATTATTATAAGCCATAAAAGGCCAATCAGAGGATGTAAGAAGAAGAATATTTTTTACAAGAAGAACAAAGAGTCTTTTTCTATAAGCGTTTATTTGAATTACATTATTTTTATACATATCAACTAAATATTTATAATCCTCTAATACTCTATAGGTAGTTGTTAACATAGAAGATACTTTATTACTAGACCATACCTCAGCAAATCCTTTTTCTCCCCAAGAAGAAAAGATAGGATTTACAATCTGATGTTTTGAATAAATTTTTTGATATTCTTCTAATGTAGTTAATTGTATCTCATTTTGATTTGAGAATATTAAGATTAAATTTTTTAGAAAATCTATACCTTCAAACCACCAATGGCCAAATAGTTCCATATCAAATGGCATTGTAAGTATAGGCTTAGCAAATTTTATTTTGTCTTTTATTTTTATAAGTCTATGTTTTATATTAGAAAAAAGATCTAAAGCATCTAAATAAGTTTGCTGTTTTGCTTCTTCAATATTATAAAAATCTTTTTTGATATTCCATAATTTTATACCAGTAAAAGATCTATCAAAACCACCATCGTAGTTTTTATGAAGAAGATCTTTTATATCTTCTATATCAAATTCAAATCCTATATCTTTATAAAAATCTCTATAAACTAAGTTAGCAGGATAACCTATTTCTCTGGACCATACCTTTTTGGCTGATTCAAAGTCTCTAGGATAATACAGAATTTTATTAGAAGAATACACAGGGGTGTATATTACATTAATAGGTTTAGGTTGTCCGAATATTATACCATGTGCCTCTAAGATTGTTCGTTTTATATTACTTTTTTTTAATGCTTCTTCTATTTGTGGATGATATCCTGCTTCTGGCAGCCAAAAACTTTCTAAATTTTTGTTAAAAAAGTATAAAAACTCTTTTTTTGAATTTTTGACTAACAGATTCAAATACCATGGATATGATATATAATTTGGCATAAAAGTATGGGTTAAGTTAGTGGAAAATAGATGAATAATACCTAAATCGTTTAATTTTTTAAACTGACCAAGAAGATCTCTTTTGTACTTTTTATTAAGAGAAAAATCTATTTTTTTATAAAAATCTAAATAAAATAAGAATAATTTTATTAAATATTGGTTTTTTACTATAGGATCTCTTTTAATAGAAGTTTGTAGAAAATTTATTCTTTTATTTATATAATTCTGCAATTTTTCAAGGATTTTTTTATTAGATAGAAGATAAATTAAGGTAGGACTTAAAGAGATATTCAATTTGCTTTTGATATTATAAAGTTCATATAACTCCCATAACATATCAATAAGAGGTATATATACCTCAACAATAGCCTCAAAAACCCAATCTTCTTCCAAAAAATCTTGATGCTCAGGGTGATAAACAAAAGGCAGATGCCCATGAAGAACAAAATTTATATATCCAACAATATTATTGGTGTCTTTATCTATCATTTACTCTTCTTTTTTTGTTATATAAGGCGTAATAGTAATTATATGTTTTTTATTACTACTAATAGCTTTAATTGGAAATTTATGTTCACCATTGGGTAAAGCAAAATGAAGAGAAAAACTCCCATCTTCTTTTAAAGGTATAGTAAATTCTCCTAGTTTTACTGTTGCATTAGGTTTTGTATATCCTTTTATAATAACTTCTGTTTCTACTATTAAAAAGAAATCATCTTTTTCTATTTTATATTTTAATTGTTCTACTTTATCAATAATAGCAGTAGAAGAAACACCTCCAATACTAGAGATTAAATTAGATGAAATAAAGCTTTCAGAACTTAATATATCTTTAAAAATTTTTACAAAGCTTTCAGAGCTTATTATATATTTTAATATTTTTTCATCCCCAAATGTTTCTTCATATATTTCAATTATTTCTTCTTCAGGGATATTTAAGAGTTCTGTTTCATCTAATTCACTATCGTATAATTCTACTCCATTTATATTTTGTGAAATATTAATTTGGTAAGTAATACTATTTGAGTTTACAATAGGTATGTATTTGTTATTATTATCTAGTATACCTAATTCAATATATATTTCACCTGCAGTACCTTTAGGCTGAAAGTACCAACTTGAAATGTTTTTATCTAATATAATATCATATATATCAGAACCTTCATGTACTTTAAGAACAATATTTTCTATTATATTAACATCTATGTTTCCTATTTCCCAATATGCAAATAACCATTCTGGATCTTTTTGTGTTAAAACAATGTATGTTCTTTTAAATTTAGGTTTTTTTATTAAATCTACAGGAGAAAATACTTTATCTCTGTTAGCAAAAGTTTTATCTTCTTTCTTATCATTCAATTTTGGAGGGACACTTTGCTTCAGAGCTTTATATTGTTTATATTCTAAGCTTCTTATGTTAGTATTAATAGAAAATTTTTTCAAAAATCCAAGTTTTTTTAAAATAGTAGGAGAAACTTTTTTGTATATAGATTTTTTCTTTATTATTTTATTTCTCATAATCTTATTCCCTCCTTAAGAGTGATTTTATTTAAAATTATCTTTTTGAAATTATCCTTGTAATTTAATTATATCTAAAAATATATAATTAATATATAAAAATTGTATATAAAAAAATATTTTTTTATTTTATCGTTTAAATAGATGAGAAAAAATAAAAATGGAGGGTTTGTTCAGATGAAAAAAGTTTATTTACTTATTCTTTCTATAATATTAATATATATAATAAATATCTTTGCAATTCCACAAAAAAAGTATGCAGTGGTTGACTTAAAAGGTATAGATATAGAAATTCAGAAAGCAAAGATTGTAACAAATTCTCTAAGAAGTAGATTACTTAGGGATTCTAAGGGACAAGTAGTTCCTCCAGCGATGATGAAGCAGATTTTATCCTCTAAATCAATAATATTAGAGCCAAGTGACGATATTACATATTTATCTCAAGTAGGTGAAGCTTTAAATGTAGAGAAAGTTATAGGTGGTACACTTGTAAAATCTGGAAGTAGTATTATTTTAAATATAATAGTAGTAGATCCTAAAAAAAAGGTAAAAATAGGAGAGATAACAAAAGAAACAAATGAGTTTTCTCAAATTATGGGTAGTGTAATACCAGAAGTAGTGAATAATATTTTAAATGAAAGTTATAATAAAATTGAAGATCCTAAACAACCTAAATTAGAAAAGATTACAATAAATATAAATACAAATCCAGAGGGGGCTTTAGTTTATATAAATGGGAATAAAGTAGGAACTACACCTTTAAAATATACAGGAAAAGAGAATGATATGTTAGATATAAAGATAGAGAAAGAAGGATATAATACATTGACTACAAGTATTATGATTACAAAACACCAAAAAGAGTTTAGTTTTGATTTAACTCCAAAAGTTGTAGAAAAAGAGAAAACTTTAAATTCTCCAACCTCTACAACAAGTAATACAATTTTAAATGATACCACAAATTTTGAAGGTACAGGAAATTTAATTTTATCTTCAGATCCAGAAGGAGCAGCAGCTTATTTAGATGGAAATTATATAGGTGTAACAAATCTACTATATGAAGCTCCAGCAGGGAAACATACCTTAGAATTGAAATTAGAAGGATATAGGGATACAACATTACAGATAATAATATATCCAAATCAAAATAATATAATAGAAGTACCATTGTATGCAGCTCAAGTAGCAGAAGAGTTTAAGGAGGAAGTAGAAGGAAATAAAAATGTAAAACTAATTACCCAAATATCTTTAGGACTTATCACTTTAGGAACTATAGGATATGGTATAAAGGTAAATAAAGATATTGAAGATACTTATAATGAATATAAAATAGAAAAAGACAAAGAAAAGGTATCACAACTGCATGATACTATAGAAAATTACATTCTTTTGAGAAATACCTTATATTTAATAGGTGGTTTATCAGGGGTGGGAGTTGTCCTTACATTTACAATATGGTAAAATATATAAAAGGAGGTTAGTATGAAAAGAAAAGATAGTTTTTTACTTTTATTGATTTTAGCTTTAATATATAGTGGTTGTACTAGTGTGGAATTTGACAATCCTATTGATCCTAAAGGATCAAATTACGTTGGAGATACATTAGCTGCAGATGATGATGGAGATGGAATTGCAAATTACTTTGATGATGATGATGGAGATGGAATTCCAAATTACAAAGATCCAGACTCTAAATATTATATAGGTGAAGTAGAACAGGGAGATAATGAACTTGTTTTATCTGTGAATATAGGCTTTAATGATACAATAATTGAACCAGGAAATAAAATAGTTTTTGCTCCAAAAATAGAATCATCCTTGGGACTTCAATTGACAAAATTTGATTATGATGGGGATGGAATTTTTGATGATTCTTCTGCATTAGCAAATCCACAAAAAGAATATATTTATGCAAAGACAGGTGTATATAAAGCAGTAGTATTAATAAAAGATAAAGCTGGTAATATTGCTACAGATACAGCAACTATTCAGGTTGTTATATATGATGAAAATGATAATACTCCACCTGTAATAGTATTAATAGGGGGAGATACTGTTAAGATAAAAGAAGGGGATAGTTATACAGCTTATGTTTCTCCTAATTCTGGATATATAGCTTATGACATAACTTCAACAGGTGATACTGTTGATCTAACAAGTTTAGTTGATGTAGAAGATAATGTTAATAATAATGTAGCAGGGGAATATATAATAGTTTATACAGTTAGCGATTTAGCCGGGAATAAAGCGACAGCAACTAGAGTAGTTATTGTTGAGCAAAATAATATTGTTGTAGGAGGAGGTTCTGCCCCTATAATCTCTTTTGAACCAGATACTTTAGTTATTCCATTAGGAGCAAGATTGACAGATGACATTTTATTACAGGGTGTATCTGCTTTTGATAAGGAAGATGGCGATTTAACAAAAGAGATTCAAATAGTAGATAATAATATTGATGTATCAACACCTGGTATTTATGAAATTACATATCAGGTTGAAGATAATTCTGGAAATATAACTCAAGCAACAAGAGTAGCTGTGGTTAAATCAAATGATGTTACACCTCCGGTGATAACACTTGAAGGACAGAGTACTATTTATGTGCAAACAGGAGATCCTTATAAAGAACCAGGATATACAGCAGAAGATGATACAGATGGGGATATAACAGATAAGGTGGTAGTAACAGTTACAGATGAAAATGGGAATGAAGTTGATATTAATACATTTACCAATACAGAAGGAACTTATACTATAACTTATAAAGTTACTGATTTGGCTGGAAATGTAGGTACAGCAGAAAGAACTGTTATTGTTTCAGATACACCAGCAAATACTCTTACTATAGCAAATAAAGGAGATGAAATTACAGGTCTATCAGAAGGACATTATATAGTAGAAATTCAGTTTAGTGGCTCTTTTACCATAGCTTTTGAAAGGGAAACAGGTAGTCAACAGATTTCTGTAACAGTAAGTGATGGTAATACAACTGTTTCAGCGACAGATTGGTTTGTACAATTTGATGATTTTACAGGACCTGTTACATTAACAATAGATGTTCAGTATTCTGCAGGAACTTTTAAAATAAAAACTTGGTAGAGGAATTAAAAGTATATGGCTACCCTGTTGGGTAGCCTTTCTTTGGATTAAGAGAATAAAAAATTTTTTAATAATTTAGTAATCTATAATATTTTACCCATTTATATTCAGCTATACTAGGTAGCTTATATTCTTCATCAAAGCCACCAGCCCATTCAATAGACTCAGATATCCATAGATTAGCTCTTATTGATAAAGTATGATGAATTCCTATATTTTTATATGCATAATATAGACTATCATCAATGTAGAATTTTATAGAATCAGGTAAATAGTCTATTGTATATATATGAAAAGCGTTTTTAGCATCGAATGGTAGTTCTACAATAACAGGATGTTGGGATTTAGGCTTATTCCATATATTAAATTGAACTTTTTTTGTTGCACCAACAAACTCTATATCTATCTCATTCCAAAATGTAGGAGTCCAATTTTTGTCAAAATCAATATGTATTAAGAAGAAGGAAGATATAACTCCTTTTATAGAGACAGGTTTAAATTTTACAATATATCTTCCATAACTAAATTCTTTAGTGGTGTAGTATTCTGCCCCCCAATATGGTTTGTTTGGATATTTACCTTTAAAGGTTTTCTTTTTAGATAGAATAAGTTGAAGTTTACTGTTCCAAAAATTGACATTTTCAGGGTTGAATTCACAAAGATTTGTTTCGAAAGTCCAATCACCCATAGACCAATTATCATTATATTTATCAAAGTCCTCAAAAAATTCTAAGACAAAAATCTTATTGTTTATTTTTAGTGTATCTTGTAGATTTTGGGATAATATTTCAGAACAAAAATATACCCAAATATATATAATAACTAATAATAGTTTTCTCATTTTTTCCTCTCTTTTTATTTTAATTTATATTGATTATTTTTTATATTTTTTCAATAAAACTTAAAAAAGTAAACAGAAAAAAACAAGGAGAATAAATATGCAATTAATTAAAAGATTTACATTATTTTCTTTACTTTTTTTAGTAGTATTATCTACAGTAGGGTGTAAAGAAGATGACCCAAATACTTTTATGAAATATTTGGATAAGGCTTATAAAAATTATAATGCTAAAAAATTTGAAAAGTTTATAAAGCACTTTGATCCTTCAGTAAAGGGTGAAGGACAAGATTTTACTAATTATAATCAAATCATAAATTTTTATAGAAAGTTTATTTTAGATGGATCTTTAGGAGGTGTTGATTTAGAGTTCTATCAAGCAGAAAAGCAGGGAGAGTTTATTGTTGCTGATTATAAAGAGGTTATTACTTACTATAAAGATGGGAAAAGACATCAAGTAGAAAGAGTATTAAGAGTTTGGGTTAAACCTTTAGGTAAGAATTTTAAGGTATATAAAGTTAAGGTATTAAAAATACCAGAAGGAGCAGGGACTCCATTATTTTAATTTAATCTTAATACGTATAGCGAATTCCTATATGTTAAATTAAAAACTAAAAAGGAGAAAAAATATATGTCTAAAAAAGTTATAGGGATAGATTTAGGAGGGACAAATCTTGTTGGTGCTTTAATGATTGATGGCAAAATTGTAAAAAAAGAAAAAATACCAACAGAAGCAGATAAAGGGAAAGATAGGGTTCTTGATAATATTGCTATTTTAATAGAAAAGCTAAAAAAAGATGATCCTGAGGTTAAATTTATTGGAATTGGAACCCCAGGAAATGTTATGGAGGATGGAGAGATTTATGGTTCTCCTAATATAAAGGGATGGCATGGAACAAAACTGTATGATGAATTAAAATCTAGGGTTTCTGGGATTGAAGTAGTTGCAGGGAATGATGTAGATGTAGCAGCATTGGGAGAGGTTGTTTTTGGAACAAATGAGGAGTTAAAGAAATCTAAGGTTGCAATTTTTGTTGCTCTAGGAACAGGAATAGGTGGTGGAATAATAATAGATGGGAAGGTTTTTACTGGTGCATATAATATGGCAGGGGAAATAGGGCATATGACAATAGAAGTTGATGGAAGAGAATGTAGTTGTGGCAAAAAAGGATGTTGGGAAACTTATGGCTCAGCAACAGGAATAAAGAGAACATTTGTGG
>JAMORN010000032.1 GCA_027063545.1 bacterium
TGGAATGGGTGGATGTGGGAAAGAAGGACAATCACCCCTTCCTGTATCAGATGGAGGTCCTCATATAAGGATAAAAGATGTACTTATTGGATAGAATAAAGCTAAATCTTTATCTTTTGTTATATTTATTAGTTTTGGTTGGAGAGATATATAGTTTTAATTTAGATACAAATAGAGTTGAGATATATTCTTCTATTAGTTTTTCCAATCTTTATATGGAAGAATTTAAGGAGAAACAGAAGTTTTTTAATAGTTTTTACACAACATCAAATTTTTATATAGATTCTATAAAATTATTTGAACCATATAGCAATTTAGTATCAGCTTTATCAACTTCTTTAAGTATATATTCTCCTTTTTTTTCTTTTAGATATAGAGGGGGTATATCCATAGATTATGTATATATAGAGAATAGTTTAAGAAGTTTTTTAAAATATGCTGGTTTTAGTTATTATTTATTAGAAAAGCAAAAATATAAAATAGATGCCACAGTATTATATTTGAATTTTCTTTATTCTCCACCGCAGGAAATAGTTTATTTCGATAGGTATAATATTTTTTATATTAATATAAGCTTAGGTTATCTAATACCTCAATATTCCCATTTTATTTATTATTTAAAAAGAGATGATGCTTATATTAGTAAAGTTTATGGATTATTATCCCAAACTTTAGGATGGAAACTAAGCTTTATTTTTTTAAAAAGTAATAAACAGATTAAATATGGGTTTAATATAGGTTTAAAGTCTATGATAACAACCTTAAATAGTATTGATGGGAAAAAAATTTCTTGGAAAGATTTTAATTATAGTTTAGAAGATGATTATGTTATAGTTGATTTAGGGGGGGTATTTATATCTTTTATTGTAGGATTTTAGTATATGAATTGGAAAGAAATTTTTAAGATAAGAGAAGAATTAGAAAATTTAGTTATAAAATTTTTGGAAAGTAATGATATAAAAAGAGCATATGTGGGTATAATTAGTAAAAATATCCTTCCTGAGTATTATACTCCTTATTATAAATTGGATAAATATTACCTTTTGACATCTCCAGAATTATATTTAAAAAAACTTATTGGTATAGAAAAAGAGTCTTTTTTTTCTATAGGAAAGGTATTCAGAAGAGAGAATGATTTAAATACTGGTATTCACTTACCTGAATTTGAAATGGTAGAATATTATAAAATAGGATATAATCTAGACCAATTTATTCATCTAACATATGAATTATTAAAAAATGTTTTAGAACATTTTTATATTAAAAAGGGGATTTTATTTTATACATGGCGGGAATTATTTAATCAAATAGGAATAGATTTAGATTTATTTGCAGAAAAAAATAGGATTGATTTAGTAAAAAAACGGGATTATTTGGAAGAAAATGATAATTTATCAGAGATTTTTTATAAAATATTTTATAATGAAATATATCCTACTTTTAAAAATAAAATTGTTTTTGTTAAAAATTATCCATATTTTGAAAGGGCATTATCCAAATTAAATAAGAACACTAATGAAGCTTTAAGATTTGAAGTTTTTTGGAATCAAATAGAAATTATTAATGGTTATGAAGAAATTGATGATTGTAATGAGTTAAAAACACTTTTATTAGAGTATAATTTAAAAGTTTCCGAACCAATAGAAATAGATGACGAATTTATTAAATTATCCACTTCTGTAGGATTATATTCTGGAGCTAGTTTAGGTATGGATAGATTATTAAAATTAATCCTAAAAGAAACAAAAGATATAGATTTAGATATAAAAAAATTGACTTTTATTGATATTTAAGTATTGAAATATTTTTATAAAAAAATTTAATTTAATATATAATTATGTTAGTAATTTCAAAAAAGGAGATTATATATGTTAGAAAATAAATCCGTGGCAGTTGTAATACCAACTTATTGGACAAGAGAAAATGGTGAAACAAGAGAAGGGGATTTAGTATTTGATCATCCAACCCCTTTAAATGAACAAGGTACATTTATAAGGACT
>JAMORN010000033.1 GCA_027063545.1 bacterium
TCTTGAACAAGAGATAACTCAATATGATAATGAAATTTCATTAAAAGAAAAGGAACTTTTTGATTTAATTTCTAAAATATCAAATATTGAAAAAGAATTAAATAATAAAAAATCAGAAAAAGAAAAAATATCTGAAGAGTTATTAAAAAAAGAAACACTTATTAGATCCTTAGATGAAAAACTAAAATATATCTCAGATAGGCTTATCTCAGAATACGGAGAAACCTTAAACTCTATTATATCAAACATTGATACATTTGATAAAATAGATATAACCACTTATGAAAAAATTCAAGAAAGAATAAATATCCAAAAATCTAAGTTGTCAAAAATGAGAGAATCGTTAAATATGTTAGCAAAAAAAGAATTTGATGAATTGAGAAAAGAATATGATATTCTTCTCAAAAATAAATCTGACATTGAAAAGGCTAAAAGAGATTTAGAAGAAACAATAAAAAAACTAGATAAACAAGCAACAGAAAAGTTTTTAAAGATATTTCAACAAGCTAGGGAAAACTTCCAATATCTATTTAGTTTAATATTCCCTTATGGTAAAGGAGATCTTATCCTTATAAATGAACAAGATCCATTAAACTCTCCTATTGAAATAATCGCAAAACCAAAAGGGATAAGGTCAAAAAGACTTTCAATGCTCTCAATGGGTGAAAAAACTTTAACTGCTATATCTTTAATTTTTGCTCTGCATAAAATTAAACCATCTCCATTTGTAATATTAGATGAAGTTGATGCTCCTCTTGACGAATCAAATGTTGTAAAATTTATAAAATTAATAAAAGAATTCTCTAAAAATACCCAATATATAATTATTACACATAATAAAAGAACTGTAGAGTTTGCAGATGCAATATATGGAGTTACAATGCAAGAGATTGGAGTCTCAACAATAGTTAGTAAAAAACTTTCAGAGGTATCTCAACTTCTTGAAAAGTAGTTATCACAATTTCCAATTGAATGGATAAAAGACTAATTTAATTATACCTGTTGAAAGCAGTCCTTTTTGGTCATATTCTATTTTATTATATATCTCATAGAACTTATTTTCTTTTTCAGATGATTTTAATGTATAATTATCAAAAGATGTTAAGTATCCTAAAGCTAGTGCTACATTAGGATTTAAAAATATGTAAATACTACCTCCAAATCCTATAGTATAACCTAGCCATAAATTACTATAATCCTGAAGATCATCTAATATTGATACAAGCCCTATAAGAGTGTTAAATTGGGCTTTTACATACGAGTTTGTCATCAAGAAAAATGATATTTCAATATTAATTGATTGATATTTATTATTTGTGGCAATTATTGTTTCATAGTTAGTAGAATTTATAATCTCTCTAATCTCCCTTTTTATATAAAAATTTGGAATATAAGTATAAAATATTCCTGTATGAACTATATTAAAAAAGAGTCTACCTATTGAAATATTATATCCTAAACTTGCTTTTGTTGTTGTATTTATAATATAGGAAGTTGTGGAATCATAAGATGAAAATCCTAGTTTTGAGTTATAAAATCTTCCTGTTGGATTATTTATTGATATACCTGCTGATAAAAAAACAGAATTCTGGCTATAAAGATTTATATTTAATATAATCAATAATAATATAAAAATATTAATCAATCTTTTCTTCATGTTCTTACAATACTCCTTTTAAACCTACCTGAATTTGAGAATCTCTTATTTCTATATCATAATTATAATTTAAATAAAAATTAGCAAGTATCCAATTTGATCTATATATATTATAGGATATAAAAGTCCCAAAAATCTTTCTTTTATATATAATATATTCTAAAAATGTTTTTGTTGAAGGATAGATCTCTGGATCCCACATTTCATATATAGTCCTTGGACCTTTTCTAACATATTCTCCTGTAAAATTTATATACCCCCTTTTTAATATTCCAAACTCCAAAGAACCTTTTAATCTATCTACATCACAGCCATATGAAAAAGAAATAGGATGAGTAT
>JAMORN010000034.1 GCA_027063545.1 bacterium
TTTATCAACTCTTTCAGAGAATAAAGTAATAAAAGAGTTATTTGAGGATAAAGAAAGGGATTTTACAAGGCATATTTCTTTAAGTAAATGGGCTGATCTTTTAATAGTTGCTCCTGCTAGTGCTAATTATATTGCAAAGTCGGCAAATGCAATATCTGATGATTTTTTGACAACATTTACTCTATCATTTACAGGTCCAAAACTTATTGCGCCTGCAATGAATAAAGATATGTATAGAAATCCAATTGTCCAAGATAATATAGAAAAACTAAAGAAATATGGTTTTAAAATAATTACTCCAGGTAGTGGTTTTTTAGCATGTGGGGATATTGGCGAGGGGAGATTGGCAGAGATAGAGAAAATTATTTTTTCTATAGAAGAGGAGTTATATGAGGAGAAGAATTTAAAAGATAAAACAGTTCTTATAACAACTGGGGCGACAATAACAAAAATAGATCCTATAAGATATATTACCAATCATTCTACAGGTACAATGGGATATTTTTTAGCCATAGAAGCACTTTTAAGGGGAGCAAAAAGGGTTATTTTAATAAAAGGTAAAAATTCAAAGATTGATAAAATCTATAGTGATAGAATAGTTATAGAAGAGGTTGAGACAAATAAGGATATGCTTGAAAAGGTAAAATATTATTTAAAAGAGGTTGATATTTTTATCTCTGCTGCAGCAGTATTGGATTTTAAGATTAAAGATTTTTCTAAGGAAAAGATAAAAAAAAGAAAAAATAAAGAAATTAATATAAATTTAGTAGAAAATATAGACATACTAAAAGAGATTAGTTCTTTAAAAAAGGATAATCAAATTTTTGTAGGATTTTCTTTAGAAACAGGAGATAATTTAGAGTATGCAAAAGAGAAGTTAAATGAAAAGAATTTAGATTTTATAGTATATAATACTTTATCTGATGGAGAAGTATTTGGAGACGTAAAAAGAAATTATATTATAATAGGAAAGGATAAAGAGGTTCATTTCTCTAATATTTCAAAACAGGAATTGAGTTCAAATATATTCAGATTTATTTTTCAACAATAATTTTTTAATTTTATATTATGAAAAGAGAATTTTTTAAGTTTTTATATAAGATTCAAGAATTTTATCCAGAAGAGATTTCCCTTTCAAAAGAGGAATATATAATTTTAGAAAATCTTCTTTTTAATAAAACCAATAATAAAGTTTCTTTTAAAAATGAAAAAAAGGATTTTAAAAGTTATAATGCAAATACAATTGATAAGTCTAGTTTTATATATAATAATATTGAAGATTTATACAATAAATATAAAAATTGTAGTTTATGTTATTTAAAGGATTATAGAAAGAATATTATATTTGGTAAAGGAAAGCTTTCACCTGATATAATGTTAATATATGAAAAGCCATCAGAAGAGGATTCTAGAAATCCTGATAAGTTATTTATAAACGATAGAGGAAGAATTATTTTAGCTTTTTTAAAATCAGAAGGTATAAATACAAAAAATATGTTTATTACACCTTTTATAAAATGTTTTGCAGAAAAAGAAATAAAAGAATCAGTTTATTATTCTTGTTTAGAAATTATTAAGGAGGAAATAAAAATAATAAATCCTAAATTAATATTAACTTTTGGAGCAAATATAGGAACTACTTTATTAAAAGAGGTTGGTATAATAGATAGTATAGATTATCCTATTTCAGAATTAAGATTAAGAGAATTTTCTTTTTTAAATATTCCTATGCTTATTACATATGATTATAATTTAATATTGACCAATAAAAGAATTTATAATTATTTTAAATTAAAGGATCTACCGTTCATTGGAGAGGTATATAGAAAAGTATTAGGAAGTTCAATATGAGTGAAGAAGAAAAAGTTATAAGACAATTACCGCATGATATTGAGGCAGAGAAAGCTGTTATTACAGCAATGATCTCTTCTCAGGAATATGCCCATAAAATAAGGGGTATATTAGGTAGTGAAAATTTAGAAG
>JAMORN010000035.1 GCA_027063545.1 bacterium
ATCATGTGCTATCTCTTGAGCTAGTTTCTTCGTATTTTCTCCTAATTTTAAATAGAGATCATTTATATTTTGTATATATAATATACCTAACGAACTAGGGGTACCTTTATATCTTTTTTTTCTAGCAATTTCTGTTTCAATAAAATATTTGAAAGTATCTAGATCTAATATATTTAATTCTTTTTTTAATAAAGAAGAAAAAGATATATCAAAGGAATAAATCGCTACACTTTCTCCAAGAGAAGTTAATTCATATTCTTTTATATTTTGAAGTATTAAATTATCTGCTTCAGTTTTAAAACCACAATTAAAACAAACAGCATCTACATTTGCTTCTTGAAATATTGCCTTACATGAATTACACTCATATATAATAGATGGCTTATCGTAATCCACTCCTAAAGAATTTAGAGTTTTTCCACATTTAGGACAAACTAAAGAGATACCCTGCTTAAAATCAGTTTCTTTACCGACATAACCACATCTAAAATGATGTATTATATCTTCAAAATATATATCAATAGACCCACATTTAGGACATATTTCTCTAAAATTTATTAAGGAAGAATAGCAATTAGGACAAAGATGTATTTTATCAATTAAAGTTCCAGAGATAAATCCTTCGTTTTCTAGAAAGTTTACAATATTTAAAAGCACTTTATCTTCTTTTGACAAGAAAATAGATACCACAGGATAAGTATAATTAATTATACCTTTAGGATTAAATACAGGTTTTAAAATTTTATTTCTTGTATATAAATATCTTAATATTTTTAGGTATATATTATTATCAACAATATTTTCAGTTAATTGATTGGTTTTTAATCGGATTTTATGAAGTATATCAGAAGGATTTTCTATAAAATTTGTAATACTACTCTCATCTAAAAAACCATCCACAACCTCTTCAAGAAATATTTTATTTTCTATATGTTCTAACTTATTAGATATTATGAATACAGGAAGAAGATATATAAAAATATTATTACTAGACCTTATTTTTTTTATTATAGTAATTATTTCATCTTCATTAAAATTGTATGAATCTATTATGACAGCTTTATAGTATTGAATAAAATCAATCTTATTTTCGTAAAATAATTCTAATTTTATATTTTTTACTTTTCCTTCAAAGTTAAAAAAGTCTTCCCTTTGAGTAATTAAGATAAATTGTTCCTTTATTTGGTTATTTTTTCCCATAATGTAATTGCCCTATTTAATTTAAGTGTTACAGGTAAAGAGTCAATAAAAAGGTTTTCAAAATTTTTAATCTTTTTTCTAGGCGGAAGTATTATCTCTATCCCAATAACTTTTTTGGGTTCTTCATACTTCTTTTGAAATTGCTCAGGTTTATTGTATGTTGTGATAAATATATTTTTTATCATGCCATTTAGTTGTTGATGATTAGGAAATTCCACAATTAAGAATTTAGATTTTATTATATAGTCTAGATATTTTAAATCAAAAAATCCTTTAATATATGTAGAGTCATTGGATTTAATTGTAACAATTGGAGATCCTATTTTAACAAATTCTTTGTTGTTTATAAAAATATTGGTTATTTGTCCTTTAATAGGAGAGGTTACTAAGTTAGAAGACAAAATATAATTTTTTCTATTTTTAATTTGTTTTTCTTTATTATTATAATATTTTTTATAAGTGTTTAAGTTTCTTTCTTGCTTTTTAATCTCTGTTTTTATTTCTATTATATTTTCTTCAATCTGAAATAATTCTTTTCTCAAATCAAGCCCCATATTTATCAGTTTTTTATATTCTTTTTTCTTTTGATTATAAAAATCTAATTTATCCTTTAAAGCTTTTATATTATTTTGAATAAGTTTAATTTTTAGCTCTATATCACTTAGTTTATCTTTGTTATTCATTTTACTATAAAATTCAGGAGATGGTATTATTTTATATTTAAATAAAGGTGTATTTTTTCTAACATAGTCACCATCTTTGACATAAATAGTATCTATAATA
>JAMORN010000036.1 GCA_027063545.1 bacterium
ATAAAATTTGTAAGTCCCATTTCACTAGGACTCATAGGACCAGGTGAGAGGAATATTAAATTAGGATTTATATCTTTTATTTTTGAAATATCAAAATTCTCCAATCTATATGTTAGGACTTCAGCCCCTGTTCTTCTAACATAACCAGCAAGTGTTAATACAAATGAGTCTTTATTATCTATAAATAAAACTTTTTTATTTTTACCAGAGTTTGTTATGTATGGAGTATATCTTTGGGGAGGTGTATAATTATCGTTTAAAATTTCAAGGAATGCAGAGGCTTTTAATTTGGTTTCTTTTTCCTCACTATTCGGATCTGAATAGTAAAGTAGTGTAGCTCCAGCTCTTACACTTGCAATACCATTTTTTACATAAATAGTTCTTATTGTTATTCCAGTATTAATATATCCTGTAAAACTAATAAATCCAATCGCTCCCCCATAATATCCTCTAGGAGAGTTTTCCATCTCTTCAATAGTTTCCATTGCAATAGGCTTTGGAGCACCAGTTAATGTAACTGCCCACATATGAGATAAAAATGCATCAATAGAATCATATCCTTCTTTTAATTCTCCTACAACATGATCTACTGTATGAAAAAGTTTAGAATAGGTTTCTATTATTCTTCGGTGTTTTACTATTATAGTTTCAGGTTTGCATACACGTGATTTATCATTTCTATCAACATCTGTACACATTGTAAGTTCATCTTTATCCTTTTCACTATTTAAGAGTTTTAATATTTGTTCAGAATCTTCTATAGGATCATTACCTCTTTTTATAGTTCCAGAAATAGGAGAGGTTTCTACAATATTATTTTCCACTCTTATAAACATTTCAGGAGATGCTCCTATTAAAGCTTCATCACCAAAATTTATTAAAAATTCATATGGAGAAGGATTTGATTCTCTTAGTCTTCTAAAGATTTCAGTATAGTCAAATTTAAACGGACGATAAAATGTTTGGCTTAAAACTACTTCAAAAAAATCACCTTTTTTAGCCCTTTGTCTTATTATTTCAACCTTTTTTGCAAATTCTCCATCTTTATGATCACATTCTTCTATATCAATAGTATCTCTCTTTATAATCTCAATAGTTTCAGTTTCTCTTGGAAAATAAAAGGTTGCATTCCCTTTGTATTGAAATTCTATTTTTAGATTTTTTCCTTCTTGTTTTTGGTGGTCTATTAAATAGATATCATCAGGTAGAAATAATCTTATATCATAAGGAGAATTCTCTCTTGAATGTTTAAATTTTATAGGTTCAAACTGAAAAACTAAATCATATCCAAAGGCTCCATATAATCCAAAAAATTTTTCATTTACTTTCTTAAATATATTTATAAGTTCTTTTACAATACTAAAAAGAGAAGGTTGTTTACTTCTCTCTTCCTCGGAAAAGAATTTAGCCATTGGTTTTACTTTACCATACACTCTATTATTTTCTAGATATATCTCTTCAATAAACTCTTTGCTATTTAGAAGGTCATAAAAAAATGGGAGTATTATTTTTCCCCTGCCATTTAATCCTAAAAATTCAAAATTTTTTGATTTCCCTCTAAATTCTATAGGAGGATTTATAAATCCAATATCGTATCTTGAATATCTGTCTGGATACTCATAGTCTGAGGCTAAAAGAATTCCCCTCTTTGTATCAATATTTTTAGTTATATAATCGGGTAGTTTAGGGGGTATATCTATTTCTCTTATAAATATCTGAAGATCTTTATTTATTTCTATAAACTTTTCCATCTTATTTATACCTTTTTAAAATTAGTTTTAACTTTCAAGTTTAACCAGTTTTTTTAAATCTTTAATCTCCTTTTCTGTTAAGAATCTATATCTTCCTTCTTTGAGAGTACCCAATTTTATATTCCCGATTCTTACTCTTATAAGAGAATCTATCCATATATTAAAAGTTTTAAATATTCTTTTTATTATATGAATTTTTCCCTCTGTTAGTATAAGTTTATATGTT
>JAMORN010000037.1 GCA_027063545.1 bacterium
GTCCTTTTAACACTTCAAATTTTTTTAACCAAAATCCTAATCTATAAGATTTATGTAAATCTCTAACTTCTAATACATTCATAACGCTATTTCTAATTATTAAATTTAAGTGGTGGATCCCTCTTCGTCAAGATAAAAAACACTATCCTCTATAGGATCATTTTCTCTTTTAAATCCTGGTAAAAGTTCTATTCTATACCATGAACTTCTATACCAAATATCCTTTGGCTTTGTATCAACAGGTGCAACATCAGAAGCCTTGGTATCATCATGATAATCCCAATTCATATAATCATTAAAATTTTTAATTATATCAGTAATTACAGCCCCATACTCTATTAAATGCTTTTGTATTTCATGCCATCTATAAATTGAAGAATCCCTTAAAGTAAATCCAAAATAACCTGCTCCTCCTACATCTTTAATTGTAGCAATACCTCTTCCAATAAAAGCCTTAAAAGCTGCCAAAGTTTCTGGAGGATCTGTAACAAAAATATCAAATTTACCTAAAAATTCATCTGTATATGGCTTTCTTAAATCATGAACCCTTGCCTCAGCGTTTTTTAAGCCTAATTCTTTTATTATCTTATTATCAAAATCTATTAATCTTTCATCTATATCAATTATTACAACTCTTTTAGCCTTACCAGTTAAAGCAATAGCAAGTCCTGTTAAATCATCTTCAGCTCCCATAACCATTATTTCTTTACCTTCTAAATCCCCCCTTGAATCTAAAAATAATACCCTTGAAATTGTTGTTTCTGGTGTTACAATTCCTTGATCAAAATCTTGAATAGCCGGTGGTCTATCCTTTGCAATTTCAACAAATTTTCTATATAATTCTATATCTCTATAAAATTGAATACCTCTTCCTTGACACGCACTACATTTATAATCTTTATGAGGTGGGATATTCAAATCCTTTATTAATCTTTCTCCATCATTTGTAAGTTCTATATATTTTCTATCTACGACCTTTACATAGCCTTTATTTTCTAGTATATTTATAAGTTTTGACATATAAGGAACCGGAATATCACTATAATCAATTAAAGTCCAGAAATCTTTTGTTTTTTGTAAAGCACCAAATACCCTTTCAATATTTCTGTAATTAATTCTTTTTATTCCTTTATTTTCCATTTCATTTAAAATTTCTAAAATTCTCTCCATTCAACTATCCTCCTTTATTCTATTTCTATTTTTTAACATTCCACTATTTAATTCTAATATTATATAAAATATAATTATATATGCCTAATGGAAAAAATATTTTTAAAAATTGGATCTGGGATTGTCTCTTTTGGCCTATAGCTAATATAATAATTTGATAGATCAAAAGGATAAACTTTTTCATTTTCATATATTTTTCTGCTATTACTGTTCAGTATAATAAAATGTTGACACATAATTAATAAGTATGTATTATTATAGTTCTCTATAATTTTAATTGGACAATATTCATCTTGAAAAAAATTTATTTCTCCCCATCCATAATAAAAAGGATTATCCGAAAAATTCCATATTAATTTTTTCTTTTTTATTTCATATTTAATTATCCATTCATTGTTAAATATCGTATCTATCACTTTTTCCTTTATCTTTAATAGTATAGCCTGCTATCAAAATACTAGTATCTAAATCTTTACCAATGTAGATTCTATAATCATTATTTTTACTTCCTAGTTTTATTATTTTTTTTACTTTTTCATTTATATTAATGTTTATTAAAATTATATTATAGTTTGAATTCTTATCTTTTTTGTAACTTCCTATTAACCAATAATTATCTTTTATTCCATAAAACCAGATATAATTATCAATGAAAATATAGCTATATTGGTTAAAAAAATTTTAATAATAATGATTCTCGCTGTTATTATACATTATATTAATCCATATAATTTAAAAATAAAAACAATATACAAAATAATCATAAAAAATCCGTCCCATATATAAAATTTCTTTTTC
>JAMORN010000038.1 GCA_027063545.1 bacterium
TAAATGTAATTTACTAAAATGTTTATGATTAAGTAAATCAACACCTATATGAGAAGTTAATAATGTATCTTTTCTTTCTAATTGATATAAAGTATAATCTTTAACAATAGTATTAATATTTAAAGATTTATATTCATTAGTATTAATAACTGATGAAAGTATATTATAAGCAATAGTGTATTCTACATATTTTTTAGATAACTTATCATCTATATTAATATTATGATATACTTTATTATAATCAGGTAGAAAGAATATTAGTTCACATTTAGTATTTTCATAAAGTGATTTTAAAACATAAAGTTCACTTATTAACGTATCTACAAAATTCTTATCCATAATAATATTAGACATATTATACTTATGACCAACAGCATTTAAGATATTCCTAGTTATAGTACCTAAATTATAAACATGGTATCTATATTTATCTGGATTTACTTTGTTCGGAATATCGCGTGAATTATCATATCTTATATCTGTAGGATCGAATAATGATTCTAACATAATACCTGTAGGTATGGATATACCAAATGATGAGGTTGTTCTTTCTTCAAATATATTCATATTGAACTCCTTATATGTAATATCATATGAATGATATACTAGTATAAAAAAATAAAAAAAAAAGAAAGAGAAAAAGATCTCTTAGAAATAGACTTTAGCACGTCTATAATTTTCTAAACTTTTCTTCTCTCTAAATCTCTTTATTGCGTTTGTCGCTTCAGCATTACATTCACATACATCTACTTCATCAACAGCTAAAGCCATAGCGGTCAATAGTTTAACTCTATCTAAAAAATCTACAGCTTTATTATATTTAGCTATTGTAACTTTACCAGTAGTTTTAGCTATATATACAACCGAATAGGCTTTAACTATTTTTGAAGCTATTTCTTTTACTGTTTCAAAATCATAACCAGCATGTTCCAAATTATATAACAATTTGATAGTGCTATCAATAACTGGTGTTTTTTCATCACAATTTTTACATTCAAGCACTTTAACTTTTGATGTTTCAAATTTACCACCAAATTTATAACCAATTACCGCACCATTCTCTCTCATTTTAATAACATTTTCACACATGTCAATTCCTTTTAAATTAAAGTATATAACTATATTAATATAGTTATATCTATTTTAATCATATACTACTATAAAAAAATAGAAATAAATACATATAACCTATATAGGTTATATGTACATTATTTATAAATCTTCACCATCGTGTGGGTCTATAGGTGGCTTTACTTGTTCCTCTTCAAATTTATTTATACAATCTTTATATGTCTGTTTATTTTTTATTCTATTAACTGTTGACTTATTTATACCATATTGTGCTGCAATATTAGCAATAGACTTACCTTCCTTAAGATATGTTAATATAGCATACACTTGTTTACAAGTTAACACTCTACTACCAGTTAATTTTATTTTATTTTTAAGTTCAATAACTTCTTCTTCTAAATCTTTAATCATTTTCTTTAATTTAGAAGTAGATTCATTGTTTTTAGAATTAACTTGTTTTTTAAGTATATCTTCTATCTCTTTAGCATGAGTTCTTTTAAGATTGTTTATTCTATCATTATTAGTCTTAATGATATTTTCAATCTCTTTACTCTTTTCACTATTCTCTTTTAATAACTCATCAACAGTTTTTTTAAGTTCTTCTGTTTCTTTTATTTTTTTCTCTAATTTAATATTTTTTACTTCATACTTTCCAATAATGTCTTTTTGTTTTTCAATTACATTATTCAATTTCTCATTATCTCTATCACGTTTTTCTTCACAATTTTTATAATTATACCAATAATTTTTACATTCATCCATAACTGCATCTACTTGTTTTTTACTATACACAGGTATGAATAGTTTCTTAAAAAAACTCAATACTTTTAATTCATTTTTCATATTGTCTCCTAATTTATTTCTTTATGTATCTCTATTGCTTCTAATAATATAATA
>JAMORN010000039.1 GCA_027063545.1 bacterium
ATTAAAATATAACTCTTTTAGTTTATCTTTATCTTCATCTTCTACCCTTAAAATATAACTAAAACTATTACTATTAAAATAAACTCTTACCAATCCTATTTTTTTCTCATATAACTTTTGCCGATCTATAAGCCAACCTAAAACTGGTGTTTGGACTCTTCCTGCTGAAAGATTTCTCTTTTTAAAATCCCTTTGAAGTTTTCCCGATATGGTAAAACCTATCCATCTATCAGATATTCTTCTTAATACTTGAGCATTTACTAAATTTTCATTAAAACTTCTAGGATTATATATAGAATTTAATATTGCCTTAGGAGTAACCTCATGAAATTCCATTCTTGATATTTTCTTATCCTTTATATAAGGTTTTAATAAGGTTGCTACATCCCATGCAATTTTTTCACCTTCAGCATCAGGATCTGTACCCACCAAAATCAAATCAACTTCTGAAGATATCTTTACAATACTATCAAAAATTAAATCCCTATCTGAAATTGTAGGAACATTATCATATGGACATACATCTTCAGGAAGCATTCTTCCACATTTAGGACATCTTTTTATAAAATGATAAATAGGAATAAACTTAATTTTATTTTCCTCTTTATCTACTTTAACTCCATATATATTATCGTACTTTTTATCATTTAAAACTAAATCAAGAATATGACCTTTTGTTGCTGTAATTATTAAATAATACTTATCTGTTGTTATCTCATAAAAATCAATTCCATTTATCTTTCTCCTCAAAGGCTTACCGAAAAATGAAGCTATTGTTTTTACTTTATTGGGCGATTCTACTATTATAAGTACTGTTTTTAACACATCGCCTTCTATATCCTGAGGTGAAATAGTTCCCTTTATGAACTTTTTTATTTTATTTCTATCTTTATCTATTTCAGCTATTATTTTCTCAATATCCTTCTCTTCTATTGGCTCAAGTTCTATATCTCTAGAGTAGAATCTTAGCTTTTTAACTAGATTATTATAAGCCTTTTTGTTATCAACTAGTAAAATAGAAAGTCCTTTACTTATTCCACCTGGATAAAACCTTGATACCCTTCCTGTTCCTTGAAGATAAGCAGTTACATCAGAAACTATTAATCTATACTTATCTTTCTCAGACACCTCCAGAATAATATCATTTGAATTCTTTATTAATTTTAGTACTTCTTTAGATTTTATAAATTTTTTAGCTGCTTCAAAGATGTCTTTCATTTTCTCTGGAGTTCTTTGATAATAATTAAAAACCTTTATCCACTTATCTATTGTTGTTGCTCTTTTAGAAAGATTTTTATCCTTAGCAATAAGGCCCCTTATTGACATCAAAGCCCAAAGTATATGAAGAGGTGTATTTTCTAAGTCTAAATCTATTACGATCTTAGGAACCCCATAAAAAATTGCATATCTAAGGACTTCAGGAAGGTCTATACCTCTTGTCAATGGATTTTTATAACTTGCAATTGTTACAACTACTTTATATTTCCCTTTTACAAAATCTTCCTTTTTCTTTTCAAAATCCTCATAAGATAGGGCTTGAATTTTATGTTTTTTTAAAAGATTTATTACATAATTAACACCTTCTTTGCCTTTATCCGAAGATACAAAAACAATCCCACCTTTTTTGAGTTTTTTTATATAAGAAATTAAATCTTTGTCTAAATCATTAGATAATTTATAGGTATCTTCCACATTCCTTAAATAAAAAGATGGTCTTCCAACCTCAAAATCTAAAATTTCTCTAAAAAGTAGTATTCTTTGGGATCTTGGATTAGATGTTGCAGTAGTTATAATTAAAACACCTTTTTGTTTTGCTTTTATTTCTTTTTTCCATTCCAAATATTCTTCCTGAAATCTGTACCACTGGTCTATTGAAAGTCCATTTTCATCTTTAAAAAGATTTCTTCTTTTATTTATAAATTCAAATGCTTTTTTAAAATCTGCTTCTTCATATCCCATTAC
>JAMORN010000040.1 GCA_027063545.1 bacterium
GAAGAGAAGAGAATATTAAAAGAGTTAAAGGAAGGTAAAATAGATATAATAATAGGGACTCATAAATTACTCTCTAGTAAGGTAATATTTAAAAATTTAGGATTATTAATAATAGATGAAGAACAACGATTTGGAGTTTCCCATAAAAATAAACTTCTTAAATATAGGTATTCTATTGATGTACTCTCTATGACAGCAACTCCTATCCCTAGAACTTTATCTATGGCTTTAAATGGAATAAAGGATTTAAGTATTATTGCTACACCACCAAAAAATAGATTAAGAATAGAAACGTTTATTAAAGAATTTGATGATAATATACTTAAATACGCAATTGAAAGAGAATTACAAAGGGGCGGACAGGTATTTTTTGTTCATAATCGAATAGAAGAATTACCTAGAATGGAAGAACATTTATCTAAATTAGTTCCTTTTGCTTCTGTTGTAACAATACATGGATCTTTATCAGTAGAAGAGATAGAGGAAAGATTAGAAAGATTTATTAATAAAGAATATGATATACTTTTGACAACAACAATTATTGAAAATGGTATAGATATGCCAAATGTGAATACAATTATAATAAATGACTCACATAAATATGGGATATCTCAATTGTATCAGTTAAGAGGGAGGGTAGGAAGAAGCGATAAACAAGCATATTGTTATTTAATTATACCTAATAATTCAGTTTTATCAAGTCAAAAGATTAAGGAAAGATTAACATCATTAATTCATTATACAGAATTAGGTAGTGGTTTTTATCTTGCAATGAAAGATTTAGAAATAAGAGGGGCTGGAGATATTTTAGGTAAAGAACAAAGTGGATTCATTATAAAAGTAGGATTTTCATTTTATTTTAGAATGCTTCAAGAAATGGTAGAAAAAATTAAGAATAAAAAATACATATCTATGCATCAAGTATATTTTTATGTTCCATTTGATACATATATTAATCCAAGTTATATAGAAGATGATGAAGTAAGAGCTACTATATATCATAGATTGTCAAATATAACAAGATTAGATGAATTAAAAGAGATAGAAGATGAACTTATAGATAGATTTTCTACAATGGATAGTATAAGCTGGAGGTTTTTTAGAGTTATAGAAATGAGAATAAGGGCAGGCTTAAAGGGTATAAATGATATAAGAATATTGACAAATAATAAGTTATATATAAGATGGGAAAATCCAGATAATATTGATGTCAAAAGAATAATTGAAAATTTAACAAAAGCAGACTTAAAATTTAAGTTTTCTTATGAGAGCGGGTTGGCTATAGAAGTAATGTTAAAAAATTTTTACAAATCAAAAGCTGTTTTTAAAGAAATATATGAGATATTAAATTTTGTATAAGGATTAAATTTTTTTATTTTCATTATGATGAGTTATGAAAAATAGACAGAATATATTTTTAGTTTTACTTTTTCTTGTGATTTTATTTATTTCCTCTTGTGATAGAATCAATAAATTAAAACAAGTTTATATATTATCTTCAGATAGTATATTAGCTAGGGTTGATGGATTTTATTTGTTAAAAGATGATTTCTATAATCAATATCCATATATAAAAAATAGCAGCGATAGTTTGAAAAAAATATATATAAATCAATGGGTTAATGAGAAATTACTTTATATGTATGCTAAACAATTAAAATTAGATAAAGATCCTCAAGTAAAAAAGATTATTCAACAGGCACAGGAGGAGATTATCGTTAATTATTTAAAGAAAAAGATTGTTGGTAGTAAGTTAGAAATATCAGAAGAATTATTAAAAAGATTTTATGAAAAAAATAAGGATAGATATAGAGTAAAAGAAAATGAGTATAAATATATAATATATTTTTTTAAAGATATGAAAATTGCATGGAAGGTAAAAACTAATCTTATAAAACAGCAACCTCCGAAAGATATATATAAAGCAGCTAGGGGTGTAGGTGTTAATATTCTACAAAAGGAACAGGTAACTTTTTTTACTAAAGAGCATCAAATAAAATCCCAGATTCTTTTAGCCAAGCTTAGAGTCATGAATAATGGAGATTATTCAAGACCTTTTTTATATGATTCTAAACCAGCTATTGTATATTTAATTGATAAAAGATTAGAAGGGAAATATTTACCATATGAAGAGGTAAAATCCATAGTTGCTTTAGATTATATTAGAGAAAGAGAAAAAGAAATTATAAAGGATTTAATAGATAGTTTGAGGGTGGTATATGACTATGAAATATTTTATAAGTAAGTTATTATTATCTTTTATTTTATTATTAACTACAATAATTCAATTATATGCGAAATGGGAAGTAGCAGAACAAATTGTTGCTATTGTGGATAATGAACCTATTCTTTTATCTGATGTAAATAGTTATTTACAATACTATTTTATGTATAATAAAATAGATATAAGAATGTTAACAGAGGAAGATTTTAAACAATATCAAAAAAAAGCTCTTGAAAATCTTATAAATTCAAAGGTATTAGTAAAAGAGGCAGAAAGGGAATCATTAAATGTGAATTCTGATAAGATATCTCAGGAGGTAGATAAACAAATTGATCAATTAATTAATCAATTTGGCTCAAAGGATAAGTTTGTTGAAGCTTTAAAATCTCAAGGTATGGATATTGTAGATTTTAGAACAATGAAGTTTAATCAAATTAAAGAACAGATGTTAGAATATATTATGAAAAATAAGCTTAGATCAGAACTTTCTATAACAAAAGATATGATTATAGAGTTTTATAATACCCATAAAGATAGTTTTCCGGCTCAAGATGAAAGTTACAGATTATCTATCTATAAAACACCAATATATTTGGAAGGTAATAGAAAAAAGATTTTATATGATTCTTTGTCAACTATAAGACAAAAAATAGTAAGTGGTAAGTTATCATTTGAGGAAGCTGCTAAACTCTACTCTCAAGGTCCTATGAAAGATAAAGGAGGAGATCTAGGGTTTGTAAAAAAAGGAGATTTAATACCAGAATTAGAGAAAGTAGCATTTGCTTTAGATATAGATTCTATTTCTCCTATAATTGAGACAAATGTAGGACTTCATTTATTAAAAGTTATAGATAGAGATAAGGATAGGGTAAGATTAAGACATATTGTTTTTTTATTTAATATAACTGAAAAAGATATTAAATATTCAAAATTATATTTAGATTCTTTAATAAATTTAGTATATAAAGATACAACTTTATCATTAGAGAGTTTAGATAGTTCTATAAAAAAGATTATTTCTTCAGAATGGATTAAGTATAAAGATTTACAACCACAATTTCAGCAGGCTATAGAAGAATTAAAGATAGATTCTTTAACTTATTTCCCCAAATATACAAGACCTATTTTACTAGATAAGAATTTTTATATTTTAGAAATTTTAGATTATAAACCTAAAAGATATTTAAGTTTAAAAGATGATTGGAATATAATAGAAGAAAAAGCCCGAGAATATTATTTACAAAAATACTTTGAAGATAAATTAAGAGAATGGAAGAAGAATTTTTATATAGAAGTTAGAATGAAATGAAAAGGATTCATATTACTATAGGAGATCCAGGTGGTATAGGTGTTGAAACTTTAATTTTAGGGATAAATAAGTTGTTAAATACTGACTCAGAGTTTTTTTCTAAGTTTATCACATTAATTTATACACCATTTTCAGTTATTGAAAGATATAAAGATAAAATAAGTTTTGATTATAATATTATTGAAGATATAGATAAAGCTCAAAGTGGTATAAATATATTTAATATAAAAGAGTTAAATAAAATAGACTACCAAATAGGGACTATAGATAAAAATAATGGTTATATAGCAGCAAAAAGTATAGAAGAGGCATTAAAATACATAAAGCCCAAGGAGGTACTAATAACTTTACCCATAAATAAAGAAAGTATAAATCTTGCTGGGTATAAGTTTAATGGACATACAGAATTCTTAGCTTTTTTAACAAATACAGAAGAAGTTTTTATGAGTTTTTGGGGTAAAATAAATACTTTGCTATTAACAACACATATATCAATGGAAGACATGATTAAAAAAATTAGAGATAAAGATTATGTCTATACAAAGATAAAAAATAGCTCTAAATTAATTGAGGAAGTATATGGAAGAAAAATAAAATTTGGACTTTGCGGTTTAAATCCCCATGCGGGTGAAAATGGTCTTATGGGAAAGGAAGAAGTTGAAGTTTTATCTCCAGTTGTTGAAAGGTTAAGAAAAGATGGGATAGATATATCTTATCCTCAACCTTCAGATACAATATTTTATAGATATTTAAATGGAGAATTTGATTTTATATATAGCCTTTACCATGATCAAGCTTTAAGTGTGATAAAAACATTTTTTTTAAATAAAAGTGTAAATTTTACTTTAGGATTACCATTTTATAGAATATCTCCAGATCATGGAACAGCTTTTGATATAGCAGGAATGTTTATTGCTAATTATGAACCTTTTATATATACTTTAAAATTTGGAATAAAGTTATATGAAAGAAATTTTAGAATTTAGAGATTTTAATATAAAGATAAAGGATAGTTTTATTTTTCCTAATGATTTAAATATTAAATTATTAGAAAATGATTTTTCTGTTGTAGAAACAGATTATAAAGATGAAATTTTAAATGTTCTATTAGGTAAATTTTATGACTATAAAGGAGATATAATATTCCTAGAAACATCTATAAAAAATTTACCACAAAAATTTATCCATAAACGAATAAGTTATATTTCTAGTTATAATTCATTTTTATCTGAAATGAGTGTTTTTGAAAATATAGAGCTTTCTGTTTATTTTAAGAACAGAGACTATATAAAAAATTTATTTGATTATTTAAAAGAAAATAATCAAATAAATTTCCTTTTATATAAAAAGGTTAAAGATTTAACAGATTTTGAATATGAAAGGTTAATGATAATAAGAGCAATTTCAAGACTTCCCCATCTTTTAATTGTAGATGAGATTTTATACTCAGAAAATATAGATTTCTTTTTTAAGAATTTAAGTTTTTTTAAAGAGTTTAATACCTTTACAATTTTATGGCTTGTAAGAAAAGATAAAAAGAAAATTTTAAAGAAATATTGCAATGAAGAAAATTATATTAGTTTTTAAATTATCTTTTTATTTATTAAAAAGGGATTTTTTTAAAAGTTTTTATATTATTCTAATGTTTCTATTTCTTCTTATAGTTTTTGATTTAATATATATAACTAACTCTTATAAGATAAACTATATTGATTTTATTTTAAATAATACCTCTATAGAAGTTTTTTTTGATCCTTTAGTTGATTCTAATTACATAAAAGAATTTATTGATTCATTAACAAATAAATATAAATTAGAACAAATAGAAATAGTTACAAAACAAGACGCATTTTCATATTTAAAATCTAAGTTTAAAGATTTAAAGGTAGTGAGTATAGATATTTTACCAATGTCCGTTGTATTGATAATAAATAAAGATTTTAATTATAATAGGTTAAATAAATTATTACATTACTTAAAGTCAAGGAAAAATGTTATTCATATTTCGTATAATAAAGGACTTCTGTTATTTTTGAAAAAGTTTGATAAATATTATCATTATTTTTTTATATCTTTTATTTCACTTTTATCTATAATTGGAATATTTTTTATATATAACAATATTTATCATTATACAGGTGATAGAGATGAATTCTTAGAAACTTTCAATGAACTAGGTTATAGTAAATACTATATTAAACTATCTTATTTTATAAATTTTTTAATATTATCATTAATATCTAATTTAATTATAGCATTTTTTATGTATAAATATTATTATTTACTAAATAATATTATAAACAAGGATCTATGGTGGATTTTAAAAACAAATATTTATATAACATTAGGATTTTTATTATTTATCTTATTTTTTCATCTATAATAAATTTTTCAGTTTTTATCAGTTTAAGTGCTAAGAATTATGATAGACTTTTAAAGAAAAAAAATACCGAAATTCAAAAAATTGAGAAACGATTAAATAAATTACAGAAGAAAAGAGACAAATTAATAAAAACAGAAAGGGATATTTTAAATAAGATAAAAAGATTAGATGAAGAGATAGATTTATACATTGAATTAATAAATAAATTAGAGGAAAAAAATGAACTTTTAATATCTCAGATAGATTCTTTAAAAGAAAGTTATCAGTCCAAAGAGATTGAATATACCGATTATGTTAGAGAACTAAATAAACTTCTTCTTTATCTATATTTTTATTCAAAAGACAAAGATAGATTGAATTTTTATTCTGTTTTTGATACTACTTATTATCGGGAAATAGATAGATTTTTTATTTATTATAACTATTTATATAAAATATTAAAAGATATTGTGGAGACAACTCATAAAGAAAAACAGCAATTAATAGAAAAAGAAATTATTTTAGCTCAGAAATATAAACAATTGGAAGAAACTAAACTAGAGTACTTACAAAAAAGACAAGAGTTAAAGTTATTAAGAGAAAAACGTAATCAAGAAGTAAAGAAGATTAAAAATAAAAGATTAAAATTAGAGCTTCAATTGAAAGAATTGCAGAGGGAAAAAAAAGAAATAGAAAACATAATAACTATTTTAATAAAGCAAAAAGAAAAGCAAAAGAAACTCAAATCTAAAGTTAAAACATATTCTGTAAAACTATTAAAAGGTAAAAGATTTTTTTATCCTATATATAAGCCCAAGATTGTTAGAAGATTTGGGAGATATTATGATAAAAAGTATAAAGTTAAAATATTAAATAAAGGTATAGATATAACTTCTAAACTTACAAAAAGTTATAAAGTATTTGCAGCTCGTAAAGGAAAAATTGTAAAAATTGGATATTTTAAGAATTTAAAAAATTATATTATAATAGAACATGAAGATGGAATTTATACATTTTACTCTGGATTAGATAAAATTTTAGTAAAAGAGAATATGAAAGTAACAATAAAAACACCTATTGGTATAATGAAAACAAAAGGTATTTTACATTTTGAATTAAGAGTTGGAAGAAAGGCAATAGATCCCATTAGATATTTAAAGCATAGAGGATAGATATGGAACTAAAGTTTAATTTTCAACCAGATGTTTATAGTAAGTTAAATTCTATTCTAAACAATAGAGAAAAAAGGTTACCCCAGACTTATCTTTTTTATGGTCAGGAGGGATTAGGTAAATTATATTATGCCTTATGGTTTATAGCAAATATTATATGTTTTGATGATAATAAAGATTGTTTAAATAAATTACATACTAATACACATCCAGATGTAAAGATTATTCATCCAGAGAATTTTACAAAGGAATATCATCCTAAAATAATAGATCAACCTTTATTATATCATAAAATAAAGGAGACAGATAAGATAAAAATAGAAGAAATAAGAGAGTTAAAAGAATATGTAACAACAAAACCTTTTGAGAGTTTAGTAAGAGTTATTTTAATAAATTATGCTGATTATATGACCACACAGGCTGCAAATTCTTTTTTAAAGTTGTTAGAAGAGCCCTCAGAAGATACAATAATTATTTTATTGGCAACGAATTTGAGAAATTTATTACCTACAATTATATCAAGAATTCAGGTAAAAATTAAGTTTTCACCAATAAAAATTGATTATATTAAAACTATATTAAAAGAATATAATCAATTGGATGAAGAGTTAGATACGTTTTTTATATCTTCAGGAAGTTATGTGGAAATTTATGATGATTTAAACTTTTTTGATAAAGAGAAAATAGAATTTATAAATAAATTAATGATTTATATATTAAATATTATTGATTCAGAGAGGGTGTTAAAATTAAAAGAAGAGGATTATATTAAACAAGCATATGAAATTTCTAAGATTATAGAGAAATTTTCTTCATCAATAGGATTTAGTACTAGTAATAAGGAATCTTTGGATTATTTATTAAATAAACTTTATGATATATTACATAAAATTTTTATTTTAAATACAACACCAAACATAAAAATATTTGAAAAAGTCTTTGGCTATTTAATAGAAAGAAATAAAAACATAGATAATTTTTTGAAGATAAAAATATTAGAAGATATAAAATTAGCAAGAAATAAGATACAAGCTAATGTTAATCCCACTATAACAATTCAAACTTTGTTATGGCGATTATATAAATTGTGTAGGGATTATTATAAAATTATTAATAGTTATCATTAGAGAAAGGATAGCCGTATGTATGGAGTTATAGTTGAGAATAAAAATAAAAATCATTTTATTTGTGAAAATCCTGATGATATAATCTTAAAAAGAGGTGATAAGGTTATATTTTCAACAGATGATGATGGGTTTGATTTTGGAGAAGTATTATATACAAATGTTACGTTAAGAAAATCAAGTATTTATAAGTTATTAAGAAAAGCTACAGAAGATGATATTAGAAGATTTGAGAGATTGATAAGGTTAGAAGAAGAAGCTTATGACATATTTAGAGAAAAAGTAAAAGAGAATAATTTAGAGATGAAATTAGTTAAGGTAGATTTTCGATATGATAAGACAAAATATTTATTCTATTTTAAAGCAGAAGGGAGAGTAGATTTTAGGAAACTTGTTAGGAATTTAGCTGCAATATATAAAACTAGAATAGAGTTGCGTCAGATAGGAGTAAGAGATGAGGCAAAGCTTATTGGTGGGATTGGAATGTGTGGGCAAGAGCTCTGTTGTAGGAGGTTTTTAAAAGAATTTCAGCCTATAGAAACAAATATGGCTAAAATCCAAGATCTGATGATAAATCCTAGTAAAATTTCTGGGTATTGTGGAAAACTTATGTGTTGTCTTGCATATGAGAAGGATTTTTATGAGAAATATAGAAAATATTATCCTAATATAGGTGATGAATATAAGACAGAGAAGGGAGAAGGGGTAGTTAAAGGAGTTAATATACTAAAAGGTACAATATTGGTTGAGTATGAGGGTAGATATCAGGAAGAAATAAAATATGAAATACCAGAGGAAATAATAGAAGAATAAAAGGGAGTATAAAATATGGAGAGATATTTAGTAACCGCAGCACTTCCTTATGCAAATGGGCCCATACATATAGGGCATTTAGCAGGTGCTTATATTCCCGCAGATATATATGTGAGGTTTTTAAGATTAAATGGTGATGATGTTGTTTTTATTTGTGGGACTGATGAGCATGGTGTTCCTATTACAATAAGAGCAGAAAAAGAGGGAAAAACTCCTCAGGAAATAGTAGATTATTATCATGAGGTGATAAAGAAATCTTTTGAAGGAATGAGGATAGAGTTTGATAATTTTTCAAGGACCACAAGAGAAATTCATCATAAAACTGCTCAGGAGTTTTTTTTGAAACTTTTAGAAAATGGAGCATTGGTAGCGAAAAAGGAAAAAGGTTTATATTGCCCTAATTGTAAAATATTTTTGCCTGATAGATATGTAGAAGGTACTTGTCCTGTTTGTGGGGCAGATGGTGCAAGAGGAGATCAATGTGAAAAGTGTGGTACATGGCTTGAGCCATTTCAACTTATTAATCCAAAGTGTAAGATATGTGGAGCTACTCCTGAGGAACGAGAAACAACTCATTTTTATTTCAAATTAGGTGATTATCAAAAAAGATTAGAGGAGTTTGTGTATTCTCATGATTTTTGGAGGCCAAATGTTATTAATTATTGTAGAAACTGGTTTGAAGAAGGGTTAAGGGATAGAGCTATTACCAGAGATCTTCTTTGGGGTATAAAGGTTCCATTGGATGATGAGGAGTTTAAATCTAAGGTACTATATGTATGGTTTGAGGCTCCTATTGGATATATTTCTTCAACAAAAGAGTGGGCTATAAAGATTGGTGATCCTGATAGATGGAAGTTATACTGGCAGGATAAAAATACAAGAATAGTTCATTTTATAGGTAAAGATAATATAGTATTTCATGCAATAGTTTTTCCAGCAACTTTAATGGCTTATGGGGATGAGTGGAATTTAGTTTACGATATACCTGCGAATGAATTTTTGAATATTGAAGATGAAAAGATTTCTACAAGTCGTAATTGGGCTGTTTGGGTTGATGAGTATTTAGAGGAGTTTGAACCTGATCCATTAAGGTATTATTTAACCATGATAGCACCTGAGAATAGTGATTCTAATTTTACATGGGAAGGTTTTCAAAAGCATAATAATACAGAGTTAGCAGATGTGATAGGAAATTATGTTAATAGGGTATTAACATTTATAGCAAGAAATTTTGATTCAAAAATTCCTGAATATTCCAAAGATGATTTAGGAGAGTATGAAAAGAATTTATTGAAAGAAGAGAAAGAATTTTTTAATAAATTTTATGAAAATTTACATAATAAAAGATTTAAGAGAGCATTAACAGAATATATAGAGTTTTATAAAAAGTTAAATAAGTATTTTAATGATATGAAGCCTTGGGAACTTGTAAAAGAAGATAAAAAAAGAGCAGGTGAGGTTTTGGCTTTTTGTGTGAAGTTATTAAGAGATACAACAGTAATGATGTATCCTTTTATGCCTACTACAGCTGAGAGAATTTGGGTTCTTATTAATGAACTTAGAGATATAAAAGAGGAAAGATGGGATAGATTTTTAGATATATTCCCAGAGCCTAATAGAGAGATAAAGAGGCCTAAAAAGGTTCTATTTAGAAAATTTGCAGATGAGGAAATTAAAAAGCAGAAAGAGAAATTAATACAAAAGTCTAAAGAAGAAATAGAGAAGAATAAGAAATATAAGCCATTAAAAACAGAAATTACAATAGAGGATTTTCAAAAATTGGATATAAGAGTTGGAAAAATATTATCAGCTGAAAAGGTAAAAGGTGCTGATAAACTTCTTAAAATGGAAGTTGATTTAGGCTTTGAAAAGAGGACAATTGTTGGAGGATTAAAAAAGTATTATAGTTCGGAAGAATTAATAGGAAAGTATGTTATTGTTCTTGCTAACTTAAAACCTAGAAAATTAAAGGGAATAGAGAGTCAAGGAATGCTTCTTGCAGTAGTTAATGATGAAAACATTTCTCTTTTAGAGCCAGATAATAAAGATAAAATAAACCTTGGAGATGTTATTGGATAAAGTTATGGGAGAAAAAAAGTTTTATATAAAAACTTTTGGCTGTCAGATGAATGTTTATGATTCTAATATTATAGAAAGTAAATTAATAAAAGCAGGATATATCCCTACAGATAAAGAAGAAGAAGCTGATTTAATAATTTATAATACCTGTGCAGTAAGACAAAAAGCTGAGGAAAGGGCTATTTGGCATATAAAATCTGCAGCCAGCAAATTTAAGAAGGGATCTAAAATTGCTGTTATAGGTTGTGTGGCTCAAGAGAAAGGAGAAAAGTTAAAGAAAGAATTGCCTTTTGTAAATTATATTATAGGAACGGATGAGTATAAACGATTTGATGATATAATAAAAGGAAAACTAAAAGATGGAGTATATACAAATGTTTATTCTCAAGAGTTATATGAAGATTTTATAGATGATGTAGTAGTTAAAGGTCCAACAAGTTTTGTTACTATTATAAGGGGGTGTAATAATTTTTGTAGTTATTGTATTGTTCCTTATGTTAGAGGTAGGGAAAGAAGTAGGAAAAAAGAGAAGATAATAGATGAGGTAAAGAAATTAGTAGATAAAGGTATCAAAGAGGTTATTTTGTTAGGACAGAATGTTAATTCATATATAGATGGAAATATTAGATTTCCTGATTTATTGTATGAGG
>JAMORN010000041.1 GCA_027063545.1 bacterium
TGGAAAGTGATACAGAAAGAATAATAACAGCAAATGAAAGAGCAGTAAAAAGAATTTTAGAAAGGAGTAAATTTTTTCAAAAGGAAGGGTGGTTTTATATAGTAATAAATAAAAAGAAAACCGTTGATAAATTTATGTTTGAAAAGGATAAAGTAGAAGAAGAACCACTATTTAAAATAGATATATACTTCTTAACACATATAGATGATTTTGCAAGAGAATTAGGTTTAACAACATACAGGAAGCTGAAAGGGGAAGAATTGGTTAGAGAGCTTTATAAGATAATAACACTGCAAGAGGTAGTTTATATAGATAGAAGGGAATACAAATTAAAAAGTAGTTTGCAAGTAGAAAAACCCAGAAATATGTTAAGAATTCCTTTGGAAATATTACAAGCGGAAACACCCGAAGAGAGAATAATGAGGTATGGAATAGAAACAATAATGTCGGATATAGATAACTATAAGGTTTATATAGGTGCATATCCATCTCCAACAGATAAAGTTTTATGGAATGAAATATTTAATGCCGATTGGGAAGGTTCATTGTGGTTATGTTTTAATGTAAACAATCCTTTAAGCTTCTTAAAAGCAAGAAGAATAGGTGAAATAGATAAAGAAAGAATAGATAAATGGACTTTTCTCATAGAGGAATATGAAAAAGGAGAGTTATCCTTGGGAAGAATAATCCCCATTTTAATTACAAGAAAGGATTTTGATAATAATGAAAAATCGATTTTAGATACATTCAAATTTTTAGGATTTTACGAAGTTATAGATGTAGCTTCAAATAAAAAAGATTATTTATTATCCACACCTATACTATATACAGATATAGAATATGAAACCTTAAAAACGGAAAAAGAACTGAAAAATTATATAATAATTTCGGGTTTAAAACAAGTAGAACCAGAAAAAGCCTTGTTATGGGGACAGTCAAAAAGAAAAAATTTTGTCAATTTTAATCTATTTTGTTCATCACCTCAACGAGAGGCAAATTTAAATCCTCACTTTACGATTATAGCTCCTTCGGGTGCAGGAAAAAGTTTTAATTTAGAACTGCTAATAGTCCAAGCATTAAATCTGGATTTACAGTCTTTATATTTTGGGGAAGAAGAATATAAAAAATATTTACGAAATAATATTAGAGTGAGATATTTTGATAAAGGTTATTCAGCAGAACTCTTATTTAAGTTAATGGAACACAGGGGTTTAGAAGTTGGAATTTTTGCTACTAATATAGATGAAGTTTCTTTTAACGTTATAGAATTAGAAGAGTTAAAAATCGAAGAAATCCTTTTTTCTTTAAATTTAATCAATACTATACTTGAGATAAAACAGGTTGAACCTATAAAAGGTATAGAAAGCTCTTTATTTCAAGAAGCATTAAAAGCCCTTTACAGTCCTGAAAATCAAAAGACATGGTTATCAAAAGGAATGGAAATAATAGCTTTAGGAAAGAAGATGGACTTCGTTTTAGAAAAAATAAAAGAGGAAGACTATACGCTGACACCCGAACAAATTGCTAAAAAATATCCCGAATTTGCGAATATAGACAAACCTTTAATAGGAGATTTGAAGAAACTACTTGCAGATGAATTCATGAGAAAGTATAAAGATGACCCTGAAATGATAAAACATATTAGAAGTTTGATGGAAAAATTGGAAGTTTTAACAGATACAATCTTTGATAAGCCTACAAGGTTAAATTTAAAAAATGCTAAATATTTCTATATGGATATAGAAAAAATAAGGGACAACGAATATTTTATACCTATAATGCTTGCAATAATAAAAAAATTAGTGGATTTAGATAAAAAAAGTATGAAAAAAGATGAATATGCATTGTATGTATTTGATGAAGCACATAACTTATTTATGTTAGGAGACCAGAAGTCGCAATATGCGGTAGAAACTCTTTTAGGGCTA
>JAMORN010000042.1 GCA_027063545.1 bacterium
ATGAAGGTATATATAAATAATAAGTACGCAGGTGTTTGGAAGATAGTTATAAAATAGAGTATATTAGAATTTATGGGTTAGTTGTATCTTTCTTAATAAAAGATTAATTTTTTAGTAAAGACTAAAAAGTTTCGTAGATTTGATAGAAATCAAATAGAGGATAGATTTTGTTTTTATAATATACACTTAATTGATTTTTCCCATGTTTTTTAGAATAATATAAAGCTTCATCAGCTTTTTCTATTAAGAAGTCGGGATCTATATCTTCTATAGGATTTGATGTAATTAAATCATCAAGTTCAGCTAGTCCTAGGGATATAGTTATTTTTCTGTTTATACCAATATTACTAAAATCCTGTTCTTCCATTTTTTTTCTTATTCTTTCTCCTACAAATGTAGCATTATACAAATTTGTTCCAGGAAGTATAACAATAAACTCTTCTCCTCCAAACCTACAAGGAATATCTTGTCCTCTTATACTATTTTTAACTATTAAGGCTAGTCTTTTTAGTACTTCATCGCCTGCTAAGTGTCCATAAGTATCATTTATTTTTTTAAAATTATCTATATCCATTATTATTAAAGAAATATTTATAGATGTTCTTTTATAATTTTCTACTTCATTGATTAAAGTTTCATATAAATACTTTTTATTGTATAACCCAGTAAGAGCATCTGTTATAGAGTCTAATTTTGTTTTATCATACTTATCTTGAATCCCATAATAATCACTCATGTTTTGAATATATAAAAGATATCCAATTACATTTTTACTTTTTTCATTTTCAAATAAGGGAATAATTGTTAAAGTAGAAATAAATTCCTGATTTAATTCTTTATTATAAAGTCTTACCTGTTCATATGTCCTTGCTGTAGTATTTGAAGGCATAGTATATATAATATTTTCTAAATTATCAATAATGCTATTTTCTATAAATTTAAAATCAAAGATATCTATTAATTTTTTTCCTTTATCTTTATAATTTCTTATAAATTTTTTATAATTCATTCCTGGAAAAAAGAATATAAGAAAATTTCTATTTACATACTCAATCTTTAAATCAGGAGAAACAATTACTATCCCCTGAGGAAGCCTATCAAGAATTGTTTTGAAAAGCTCAATTTTTTCCTTTAATTTTTCATTCATAGTATATTAAAAATAATTTATTTTAAGTTAAAAATAAAAGTTAAGTATTATGAAAATCATAAAAAATTTAAAACTTAATCCTTATAATACTTTTAATTTAAATTCGTTAGCAAAAGAAGTTATAATTATAGAAAATAATAATGATTTAGAAAAATTTCTAAAATTTATCCAACTCTCAAATAAAAGTAATTTAATTATATTGGGAAGAGGTTCAAATATAGTTCTAACAAAAACAACCTATGATTATGTTTTTATTGATAGAAGAAATTCTATTATTTTAAAAGAGAATACAATAGAAATCGATGGAGGAGTTTTGTTAAATAACTTAATAAAATTTTTATGGGATCAAAAGATAGTAGGATTAGAAAATTTATTTGGAATTCCAGGTACTTTGGCAGGTGCAGTGATATCAAATGTTGGAGCCTATGAAAGAGAAATAGAAGAAAATATTTTATCAGTAGAAGTTGTAGATATAGAAACAAGAGATATTTTTTTACTAAAAAAAAGAGATTTAAATTTTTCTTATAGGAGTTCTATTTTAAAAAAATGGTTAAAGGAGAATAAGAAATTTTTTATCACAAAAATTTTTATAGATTTAAATAGTCTAATATTTTTAGAGAGAGAAGATGATTTAAAACAGTATAAAAGTAAGGCTTATAATATATTAAAAATAAGAAAATTTAAACTCCCTAGAGGGAGACATGTTGGAAGTTTTTTTAAAAATCCACCACACAATTTTGCTGGGAAATTAATAGAAGAAGCAGGTCTTAAGGGATTTAGGTATAAAAATTTAGTTGTTTCTCCTAAACATGCTAATGTTATTATAAATATAGGAGAATCCACGGGTGAGGATGTTATAGCTATTGAGAATATAATAAAAGAAGAAGTATATAAAAAATTTTCTATACTTCTTGAACGAGAGGTTATATATATATAAACAATATGAATATAGTTAAATTTAATAAATATGATATTGTATTTTTAGGCTTTGAGATTGATAAAAAAATAGATAGATATAGTTTAATTAATTTGTATAAAAAATTAATAAGAAAATATATAGGAAATTTTTCTTTAGAGTATGATTTGTATGGAAAGCCTTATTTAACTGATGAATATGGAAATCTAAAAAATATATCAATAAGTCATTCTAAAAATATATATATAATAGGAATTGATATTGAAGATAAGTATAAAGAAATAGGAATAGATTTAGAATTAAACTCTATAAATAATAAGTTAAAAAGAAAAATATTAAATAAGTACGATATAACAACAATAGATTTTAAAGATTTATGGTTGATAAAAGAAGCAGCATTAAAATGTCTGGGTACAGGATTAAGTTTTGGGATGAAAAATATCTTAGTAGAGTCTAAAAATAAGATAAAGATAGAGAGTAGTTTTAGAAAATTTTATTTTAAGAAATTAAATTTTATTTTAAAAGACAAAATCTATTTTTTTTATTTAGTATATGAATTTTTTTAACCCAAAGTAGGAGAAGTATATGAAATTTTTATTAAAATTAAAAACTATCTATTTTATAGTATGGTTATTTACCTTTAATTTTTTATCAAATTCTATCTATTCAGAATTTTTAAATTTAAATTTTACAGAAGATAAATATGATCTATTAAGAAATAGGTATAATTCTTCTTATATTTTTTTTGGGTATAGAAATATAGATAATACATATACTTTAGGTTTATATAAAAATTTTTTTGGGTTGGGTGTAAAATTTCAAGATAATTTATATGCCCATAATTATAGTTTTTATTTTATTCAAAATTTAGATTTAACAGATAACTATACATTAGGATATAGATATAAGAGAAATTATGAAAATAATAAAGTTTCTCCTACCTGGGATATTTCATCTTCTTTTAATTATAAATATGTGAATTTTAATTTTTGGCTATATGATATAACAAAAAATATATCCTCACAAATTTACAAAGAGTTTAATATAAACTTATATATAAGTAAGGAACTTTCAATAGGAATAGAAGATAGATTTAAGGATTTTACTAAAGATGAACTTTTAGATACAATAGTTTATAAATTATCACTTTCCTACTACACCAATGTACAAACAGAGATAGGAATAAAACATAAAGTATCAACACCTATAGAAAACATAAATGACTTTTATATAAAGTTTAAATATAATTTCTACAACAATTTAGATTTTCAAATAGATGCAGAAAACAATAAAGAAGATATATATAATAATTATACTCTTTATTATAATTTTAACCATTTAATTCATAGAAAGAATACAGAAAAGTATTATCTATATTGGGAATTGCCTACAAATTTAGATTTAGAATATGGCTTATTTAAAAAAGAAAATCCTATGATAAGATTTTATAAGAATCTTAACTATTATATAAAAGATAAAAACCTAAAAGGTATTATAATTAAAATAAGTATAAATGGAAATAACTTTGCTACTTATTATAATCTAAAACGAGCATTGGAGAAATTAAAAAAACAAGGAAAGGAAATAATATTTTATTTAGAAAGTGGTAGTCTAAAAGATTTCTATTTAGCCTCTATAGGAGATAAAATTTATTTATATCCCTATGGTTATTATATTTTTACTTATCCTCATTTTGAAGTAATGTATTATAAAGGACTTATGAATAAATTAGGGATAGACTTTCAGTTTGTTAGATATGAAAAATTTAAATCTGCAGTAGAGCCATTTGCATTTGATTCATCTACATTTGAGAGTAAAGTAAATAGACTAGAAGTTCTTTATGATTTTAGAAATTATTTACTTAATTATACCAATTTAAATTTAGATAGTTTAGTTAATAGACCTATTTATACTGGAATAACCCTTTTAAATAGGATAAAAAAATTAGATAAAAAGAAGTTTAATATAGATACTTTAAATTTCTTTTCATTAATAAAAGATATAAATCGAAAGAATTATAACATAATTAATATATCTAAGATTGAATATACAGATTATCAAAGTAGGTATATAGATGGAAAAATTGCAGTTATTCCAATAGAAGGAACTATTATTACAGGGAAAAGTTACAATTCCTATTTTGAGAAATTTACAGGAAGTGATGATATTATAGAAAAAATAAATAAAGTAGAAAAGGATAAAAGTATTAAACTAGTTGTTTTTTATATAAATTCACCAGGCGGAAGTGCCCTTGCCAGTGATATAATATATACTAAAATTAAAAGTATGAAAAAGAAAAAAATAGCATATATTAACTCATTAGGAGCAAGTGGTGCTTACTATATTGCATCTGCTTGTGATAGAATATATTCTACAGATTATTCTATAGTTGGAAGTATTGGAGTTTTTTATGGAAAGTTTATATTTAAAAAATTCTATAAAAAACTTGGTTTAAATAAAGAGATAGATAAATTATCTAAGTATGATGATTTCTTTAGTGAAAATACATATTTAGATTCTACAGAGTATAAAATTTTACAAGATGAATTAGGACTAACATATAAAAGATTTTTAGAAGTAGTATCTTCCTCAAGAAATTTTAAAGTTGATTCTTTAAGAATGTTAGCAGGAGGAAGAATCTATACTGGATATAAAGCATATAAACTTGGGCTTGTAGATTCATGCTTAGATTTTTCTTCTTTAATAGAAAAATACTCTAAAGATTTAAACTTAAAAAATTATGAGGTAGTTTTCTATAAAAAAGATTTAAAAGATGATTTAAAAACATTGATATTTTCTACAAAAGTAGATTATTATAGAGAGTTTATAGAAAAAATGAAAAATCCACAAATATATATGATATTACCATATAGAGTGAAGATAGAATAAATATGAGAAGAATAATATTATACTTACTTTTTTTTACTATATTTTTATATATAAATATCTTTTCAAATGTAGAAAAAAAAACTATCTATCTAACTACACTATTATCTTATAATAGAGATCAAATTTTAACATACTTTGCAGAAGATTATACATATTTAACTAGTATAAATTTTATAGATGGGAAATATGTTAGAGTATGGTATAGGGAAAAGGATATAGATACCAATAATGTTATTTTATTAAGAAATAATCTTGATAATGTTTTTGATAGTTATATAAAATTAGGGTTTAATTTACCACCTTCTGATTCTCTTCTTTCTATGCTTTTAGGGGTTGTTTATGATTATGGCGGAGATTCTAAAATAGATATATATATTATGCCTTTAAAGTCAAAAGGTTTTTTAGCAATTACATATCCTGATAATGATTTAGTTGTTTTTAATAGTTATAATACCCCTGTTTCCAGTGCTTTTGCCATAATAGATAATACAATTTTTAATGATTCTCTTTTATATAAAATTACTTTGTATCATGAAATGTTTCATGTAATACAGCAAGGATATAGAACATTTTTACAAACAGACATATATGGGCCTATTCATTCTATTATGGAGGCTTCAAGTGTATTTATGGAGGAGTATTTCTATCCAGATGTTAATGATTATATTCAATATGTTGATGATTACTTTAATGCTAAAGTGATAGGCCCTATTGCAGGTTATTATACATCATCTGTAGAATCTTATTATGGAAGTGCATTATGGCTTATATACTTAAATAATATTAATATATTAAAAAAAATATGGGAAAATATAAATATGGGTAATAATACAATAGAGTCTATAAAAATGGCATTTTTAACTGAAGGAGAAGATTTTAATAATTTTTGGGATGATTTTCTTAAAAATTTAATATACCTAAATTATGGAAAGTCAAATTTTACTGATAGTAAAGAACTTCCATTTTTTAATACATTTTTTACACTAAATAAAGGTGATACAACAACAATAACTTCTATTGGGTATAGCTCTAATATAGTAAAATCAGATGATAAAACGAAGGATATCCTTATTTCTTCTAAAGATTCTCAATGGAGAGAGTTAATAGTTAATATAGAGGATCAAACATACTATGCTTTTTATAATACATCAGTAGATGAGGTTACCAAAGAAGGATTTTTATACTATGGAGAGAGTGAATACTTTAATATCTATGCTTATCCTAATCCATTTACTATGAATGATGATTCTATTGTAATAGAAGGTATTAGCTTAAAAGATAAAAATTTTTATTGTGATATTTATAACATTAATGGCAAAAAAATTGACGGTTTTAAAATAAAAAGTAATAAAATCCCTATAAATATATTTAAAACTTCTGGAATTTATTTTATATTTATTTATAATAATATATACAGGTTCAATTTAAGGGTTGTTTTTATAAAGTAAAATTATCCTAAACAAGGATAGCATATGGAACTAAAAAATAAGTTTTTTTTTGTGTTTATTATAGTAGTGTATTTTAGTGTCCTAAAAGCTCAATCTTTAGATTCTTTAAAAACACAGATTGATACAATACATACAAAAAAAGTTAAAGTAGTAAAAAGTGATACTACTAAAAATAATTCTATACAAAAAGATTCATTAGAAAATGATTCTTTACAAATAATAAATAAAATGATAAAAGAGGATAGTTTAACAGAGATAAAGCCAATAGATAGTCTATTTTCAAGTGATTCATTGGAAAAAACAGAAGATACTACAGAAAAATATTTTAAAATAGGAACAAATCCTAAATGCCCTTCTGATATGGTATATATAGAAGATACAATTGCTACATTTAAAATCTTTGGGAAGCCTATAATAAAAAAGAGGATTAGTTTTTGTATAGATAGATTTGAATATCCTAATTTAAGAGGAAGATTTCCTATTGTAAATGTTACTATTTTTGAGGCCGAAAGGTATTGTAAATACAGGGGAAAAAGATTATGCAAAGATTATGAATGGGTATCTGCATGTAGAAATACAAAAGAGAATACAATATATCCTTATGGAAATGAGTATATAGATTATAGATGTAATATAAATACTAGAGCTATAGCAAAAAGTGGAGAATATAAAGATTGTCATAATAAGTTTGGTGTTTTTGATATGATAGGAAATGTTTGGGAATGGACAGCAGGTGGTGGTGTTGGTGCATATGGAGGTTCTTATAAAAATAAAAAGGCGATTTGTAATACATGGAGGGCTTACAAGTTAAAAGAAAGGCGAGAGGATATAGGATTTAGATGCTGTAAAGATCCTATTTTTTAATATTATCTTGATAGGACTTGGGTGTAGGGGGATTTTTTTATGAAAAAATACTTTTTTTATGGAGAAAATTTTATAGATAGAGAACAGGCAATATTAGATTTAATAAAAGAGGAAAAAATAAAGGAAGGTATTGTCAAATTACATGGTGATGAAGATATAACATGGTATGATGTTATAGAAAAAATAGAATCTTCTGGAGGACTTTTTTCGACATTAAATTTACTATGGGTAAGAAATATAGAGTCTATAAAGAATCCGAAGGGCTCAAAAAATGTAGAGGATGAGTTTATTGATTTTTTAGAGAAGAATTTTGATTTACCAATAATTTTGGTTCTTGAAGCTACTAAAATAGATAAAAGAAAGAAGTTGTATAAATATATTTTAAGGAATTTTAAGGTTGAAAAGGAATTTAAATGGCCTTATGAAAATCAAATATTAAAATGGATAGAGGAAAAAGCAAAAAAGAAGGGGTTGATTCTTGATCAAGAGAGTTTATACTATATTGCTATTTCAAGTTCTATTTATGAAATAGATAAAGAATTAGAAAAGATTAAAATTTTTGCAGAGGATCTAGATGGAAATATAACAAAGGATTTTTTAATAGAGGTTATAGGTCTTCATAAAATTGAATCAGTTTATTCTTTGCAGGATGCTATAATTGATAAAAATATAAATAGGTTTTTAAGAATTTATGATAATTTAGTTAGAAATGGCGAGAATATTCATACAATATTTTATGTAATAACATCTACCTTTGAAAGACTTTTATATATATCTGTAAATCTGAATAAATCTGTAAAAGATATTGGTAAAGAACTTGGAATTCCATTTTTCATTATTGCTTCAAAAAAATGGATAGATAAAGTAAAAAAATATCATTCTTCTGAAAATATAATAGAGACATTAACTAATCTAAATAATCTAGAATTTGCCTTTAAAACAGGCTATATCAAAAATTTGAATGTAGGCCTAGAAAGTATAATATTGGATTATTTAAATGGAGAATCTAAATTTTAATTTGTTCTCTAGTTTTGAATTTTATCGTCATTTTTCTAATGGGTACAATATTTTTAATCAAGATGGCGTCTTTAGTGTATGGAAAAAAAATATTTATAAAAAATTATATTTAGGTATATATGGATTTTACAGTATTTATTTCTATAATCTAAGCTTTACTGACCTTTTTAAGAAGTATGATATAATTGAATTTGTGGATCTTTTTAATAAAATAGATGAGAAAGATTTTAAATACACCACATATACAGAGTGGAATTTTAGTTTTATTGATTATAAAAAAGATACTCTTTTCAAAAATATACCTAAAAGAAAAAAACAATATATAGAGAAATATTTAAAGTTAGAGAAAAAAGGAGAGATCCTTTTTATAAAGGAGAATAATATAAATATATTCAAAGAAATACAAAAAGAACATGAAAGTATTTTAGGATATAAAGGTTTTCCTATTAGTATTTTAAAAAATTTTTTAAAAGAAGATTATACGGATATGTTTTATCTTAAATATAAGGACAAAGTTGTATCTTCAGTTATTTTATTTAAAGAAGATAAAAAGATTTATTATTTTTTAAATGTTAGTAACTTAATAGTTAGAAAAATTCATGGTTTAGGTGATTTTCTATTATATAAGCTTATTACATACTATAAGAATGAAAACAGTATTTTTATGTTAGGTCATACACCTCTATATAATAAATCTTTACTTAATTATAAACTAAATTTTGCTACAGATAATTTTAATTTTAAGATCTATAAGATTTTTAAGAATAGATTTTGGTATAGTTTATTTAAACTAAAAGAGAAAATATGAGAATTTTAGAAGTAATAAATGGAGTATCAATACATTCTACACTATGGGTTGAAGCTTTATATAAAAAAGGATATGATGTTTATGTATTTTTCCCTGATGAAGAATACAAAATGGGTAGTCTTATCCCTAAAGAAAGAATCTTTTATTCATCTTTTTTAAAGTATAGATATAAAAATAAACTTTTTAGATATCTAAATTGGGGTTTTGAATTATATAAAATTTATAAAAAGATAAAACCAGATATTATTCATATACAACTTGAACAATACTCTATGATATTTTTTGTTATGGATATAATAAGAAAATTTATGTTAGATTTTAAAGAGGTAAAACTTGTTTTTTCTTTAATGGGAGCCCAAACTTATTATGATATGCATCTAGCAAAGTATAAAAGTTTTATGTTTAAATATGCTATAAAAAAAAGTAAATTTGTTACCTATGATAGTATGAAAATGGAAAGTTTTTTAAGAGATTTTTTAAAAGAGGATTTTAAAGAAGAAAAAATGCATGAAATATTTTGGGGTGTTGATACAAAAAATTTAGATAAAGTTTTATATAGAGATAAATATAATCTAAGAGAAAAATTTAAAATAGATAAAAATAAATTCATTGTATTGTCAATAAGAAATTCTTTACCTAATTATAATTTAAAAATAATAGCCCAAACAGCAAAACTACTGGAAGATAGAGATGATATAGAATTTATATTTATAGGAAGAGGAGACTTTAAGGAAGTAAAAACTATTACAAAAAATTTAGGAAATGTGAGAGTATTCGGCTTATTAAGAGGAGAGGACTATTTTAATATAATTTATTCTAGTGATGTTGTTGTTTCTATACCTACATTTGATTCTATATCTTTGAGTGTTTTAGAATCTTTATATTTATCAAAACCTGTAATTTCAAGTAAAATAGAGGATTTAGAGGAGTTTTTACTTGATAATGAAGTAATATTTCTTGATAAATTAACACCTAACAATCTTAAAGAAAAAATTTTATATATTAAAGATAATTATAATAAACTCTCTAAAAACTTAAATAATTGGCGAAAAACTTTTAGAGAAAAGATAGATTTTTATGAGAACTTAGAAAAACTTGAGGAGTTATTTAAACAAATTTTAAAATCTTAAAAAAAATAGGAGGTTAAAATGGGAAAAAAGAAAGAGATTTATGGATATCTTTTTAATAGAATTGAAGAGATTGGTGGTCAAAAAATGCAGCATATAGGATTTGAACCTGAAGAAGGTGATTTTGGAACAATGTTAGAGGAATTTGTACCTAATATAGGTGATAAATTAAAGGTTAAGGTTATATTTGAGGTTTTGGAAAAAGAGTAGAATTACAATTTTTTAATATATTTATAGTTAATATAGCATCTTTTATAGCATTTTCTGTATTATTAAATGATATAATAATATTTTTTGCTAAATAACCTTTATTTATAAAATCTTCTAATTCCTTTTTTGTATAAGAGGAACTATAAAGTTTTCTATTACCATGTAGTCTTATATATAAAAACTCTTTTTCTATATTATATATCTTACTCCAATTTTTATATTTTGGGAAAGAGGGTAAAACAACATTTAATTTATTTGCCTTAAAAAACTCCTTTTCATTGTCCCAATTTTTTTCCCTTACTTCAAAAAATGGCATTATTGAATTGCTTTGAAAAAATTCATTTATTTTAAGGATTTTTTCTTTATTATATTCTTTAGGCGAAAATTTAGGTGGAAATTGTACAAGAATACCTAAGAGTTTATCATTTAGTTTTTCTTTTAATATAAGATGGTGGGAGAGAATATTAAAATCTAACTCTTTTTTGTGTGTTATTTCTTTATATATTTTAAAAACATAGTAAAGAGGTTTTTTTCTATATGTATAGAGAGAGTTTTTTGAAATAAGTTTATAAAATGAAGAATTAATTTCTACAAAATTGAAAAAATTTGAATAATATTCTAAAAATTTATGTCTTTTTAAAGTGGTTGGATAAAAACTTCCAATCCATGATGTATAAAAATAACCTGCTGTTCCAATAAAAAAATTTTTTTTACCCATTTTTTATTTTTGATAAAAAGTATTTAGTTAGAGGTATATCATTATTTTCTATACTTAACTTTGCAAATATTGGAAAAAGATAAGAAGGAGGATTTTTGTCTAGTTCTAATAGTTTTTTCATATATAAATATCCATTTTTATAGTCATTAAGAAAGAATAAACTTCTTATTATACCTTCAAGAGATTTAATTTGTTCCAATTTTATATTTATAGGAACCTCAAATTTAACTAGATTATTTTCAATAAGATTTAGTGATTTTTCAAATTCTTCTTTAGCATCTTTGAATCTGTTTGCTTTTAAAAGAATCAAGCCTTTAAAGTTAAATAATATAGGATTTTTATCCTCTATTTCTAAACTTTTATCTATATATCTTAATGAGTTTTCTATATTTTTGTTATATAAGAGCTCAATATATGAGAGATAGTAATAAACCATGTGAAGATATGAAAAAATAGTATTAAAATAATTTTTATTTATCTTAGAAATTAAATCAAGAAGTGTATTTTGAGCCTCTTTTATC
>JAMORN010000043.1 GCA_027063545.1 bacterium
CAAGAAGTATTTTTATTGGATTAAAGGATGCTGTAAAAGAGATGAAAGAAATTATATATAAAGCAAGGGGAGAGTTATAGTACTATGATAGTTTTAAAAGTTAATGGAATAGAGGTTGATGATATTTTATATAAATATTATATCCAAAAATTTAGAAGGGATAATTCTACTTATGAATTTTTAGACGAAAAGGAGATTGAAAGAGTAGCAAAATATGAATTAATAAAGAGGGCTTTACTTCTATCTTTAGCAGAAAGGGAGAATATTATTGTTACAGAAAAAGATGTAGAGAAGAAGTTAGCTAATTTAGTTGTGGGTTATAAGACACCAGAAGATTTTAAAAGAGATATTGAAAATACTCCATTAGGTTTTAAAAGATATATGGAAATTGTTGTTGAAGATATAAAAATAGAAAAGTTTTTAAAGAAAAAGTTTAATATAGAAGATTATAAGGTGGATATTTCAGAAATGCTTGAATATTACGAAAAAAATAAACATTTATATTCTGGGTATAAGAAAATACGAGTAAGTCATATTCTCATTAAAATAGACAGTAATGATAGCGAGGAAGAAAAGCAAAGAAAGTACGAATTTTTAGTTGGCGTAAAGTATAAAGATATGCCTTTTGAGGAAAAGGCTAAATTGTTTTCTCAATGTTCTTCTAAAGATAGAGGAGGAGATTTAGGGTATATAACAAAAGGAATGATGCCTCCTGAATTTGAAAGGGTAGCTTTTTCTTTAGATGTAGGAGAAGTGAGTTCTGTAGTGGAGACTATTTTAGGATTTCATTTAATTAAAGTTACAGATAAAATAGAAGGGTTTGATGCTGTAAAAGATGAAATAGAAAATTATTTAAAGAATAGAAAAATGATAATGGATATTGAAAATTTTATAAAAGAGGAATTAATAAAAGCAGATATACAGGATTATTTATAGAAGAATAAAATAAAAAGGAACGTTGGTATGTTTAAAAAAAGTTTAATATTTTTATATATTTTTTTACCTCTTAGTATATTTGCTAAAAGCTTTTCTTTTTATACAGGTATAGAATTTAATTATTTATTATTACAAGAGTATAGATATAATATATCAACCAGTTATTATACACATCTTTATTCTTCGTCTGGTTTTGGTTTTGACATGGCTTTAGACAAAAAGATTTTTAAAAATTTTGGTGTTTCTGTGGGAAAAACAATAAATTATTTTCCATTAAATAGTGGTAAATTTTTTATTGATAATATTGATATAGGTATTTTTTTTGAATATCGTGTAAAAAAAGGGATAAATAAATTTTTTTCTAATATAAACTTTTCTGATTTAGCAAAAATTTTTTATAATGCCTCAAATATGTATGGAGGAATAGGATTAGATTTAGGATATTTAACCAATGTGTTATGGAATTATAAAGATCTATTTTGGGGTTTTGAATTAGGATTTAAGAGTTTTTATGATATAAAACAGATTAGTTATGACTATGATATAGGTATTTTAATGCTAAATAATTATTCTATTAAAATACTTAAAAGATTTTAACTCAATTTTTAATTATTTAAAATAGTTTTTTAGATTTTCTTCAAATGGTGGGTAAATAATACCTTTGTCTGTGATTATCGCTGTTATATTTTCATGGGGGACAACATCAAAAGCAGGATTAAAAACATCCACATCCTCTGGCGCTATCTGACAATCCCTGTAGTAGATTATCTCTTTTTTATCCCTTTCTTCTATAGGGATTTGATCTCCTGATTTTAAAGACATATCAATAGTAGAATAAGGAGCAGCAATATATAAAGGAATGTTATGATATTTTGCTAAAATAGATAAGGAATAAGATCCAATTTTATTTGCTGTATCTCCATTTGCAGCTATTCTATCAGCACCTATTATTATTTTATCAAGCATTTTATTTTTCAT
>JAMORN010000044.1 GCA_027063545.1 bacterium
TGCGTCATCTCATATTATGCTCCCCCAAAAAATTCGTACTTACCGTCAATTAAAAAAGCTTGTGCTATTATATAAAAACTTAAAATCTGATATAATGTTTATTTTTTATAATCCTAAAAATAAATATCATACTTATCTTTTATCTTTACCATTGTCTTTAAAAATAGGATTATATCATCCATCAATAGAACCTATTGCAAATCTTTTATACAAAATATCTAATCCTAATGAATACTATGGAATACACTTATTTAAATTTTTTAAATTTATTGGATTACCATTTAAAAATCATATCCCAAATTTCTTTAAAAATCTAGCATACTTCCATAAAAATATTTTTATCTTAACCAATCAAACACCTAGTTATATTGAAAAAGTAAAAACTAACTTTTCCCTTAATGACTTTTTTTTATTAACTCCAAATATAAACCAGGAGTGGGTAGAATCAAAATTGCCTATAAAAAACTATAAAACAAATATAAAAATTGTTGATATTTTAAAATCTTTATCTAATATAGAGAACATAATTGTAGAAGAAGATTCTATTTTTGTTCATATTGTTCCTTATTACTCTAATATACAAAAGATATTTATATTAAAATCGGAAACTTCTATTAATTCAAAATTTAAAATCCCTCCAAATGAAAAAATGGTAATTTTATAAGGAATAAAGGATATTAAAAACATAATGCGCCCAGCAGGACTCGAACCTGCGACCTACTGATTAAGAGTCAGTTGCTCTACCAACTGAGCTATGGGCGCATTTTTAGATAAAGTTAGTATTAAAATATAATATTTTATACTCAAAAAAACAAATTTAATTTTATTTGGAAAACCTTAATATAAAAACTTTACAAAAAACTATTGAGTCTTATACCTAAAATTTCCTTCCTCTTGTGGTACTTCTCCAAGGTCTTCTACTTGTAAATCCTCTTCTTTATGAGATTTTATAATATGAGGTGTAACAAATATTATCAAATCTCTATTTATTTTTTCTTTTCTTGTATATCTAAATAACGCTCCTATTATAGGTATATCTCTCAAAATAGGTATTCCTCTTTTTACTTCTAACTCTTCTTGATTAGCTAATCCTCCTATAACTATAGTCTGGCCATCTTCAACTAATACCTCTGTCTTTGCAGACTGCTCTTTAAATATAGGCTGTCCAAGTTGAGGATCTACCTGATATGATTTCTTTGATGGTTTCAATTCCATTAAAATTTTCCCATCTCTAGTTATATGAGGTTTTACTACTAATTTTGTACCTGCATCTATTAGCTGTGTTGAAGTATGTCCCTCTGCGTCTCTTGTTAAGATAGGAACTTTTTCTCCCATAAATACTTCTGCTTCTTTATTATCTAATGTAACTATTTGCGGACTTGCTAAAATGTCTGCCTTATTAGTCTTTGCTAAATAATCTATTGTTACGTAATCTAATATACCAAATATAAATCCTCCATTTTGTAAAACAAAATCATTAACACCAGAATTTGCCGGTGCCTCTATACTAACAACTTGCTCCGCTGGTGTTCCTGGAGAAGAAGTTAATGCAAAATTTTCATTAGCTTCTATAAACTTCCAGTTTATTCCCATCTCTTGTACTACATTATGGTCAACATATACTAACTTAGCTTCTATTAATACTTGTGGTGTTTCTAAATCTAATCTCTTTATAACCTCTTCTATTTGTTTTATATTTTTTTCTGTATCAACTATTATAATAGAATTAGTCTTTTCAACCACTGTTGTCTTTCCTCTTGGAGAAAGTAATGACTTTATAGCATTATCTATTTCTGAAGCCTTTGAATTATTTATTCTTATAATTTTCATTTTTAATGGAGCTACATTCTCTAATTCCTGAGATGATTTAGCATTTTCTAACATTAATTTATTATACTCTTCTGTTGT
>JAMORN010000045.1 GCA_027063545.1 bacterium
AATTTTAAATCCATGGCATATAAAAGTTATTTATAAACAAAATAAAATATATAAAATACTTTTTGATAATAAAAATAATGAATTTTACAGAAATTTTTTAAAAAAGTTAAAAAAGAAAAATTATAAGTTAGAATTTTTAGAAATCTCTCCCTTTAATATAATTGAATTATTAGAAAAATATTTTATAGAAAAAAAAGATCCTCCTTTTATTGAAATTAAAAACATAAAAAAAGAAAAATACCGGGTTCTTAAATATTTAAAAGAACATATCAAATTATCCCAAACAATAACCTATTCTCAACTTTCAAATTATATATACAATATTCCTATATATAGAAGAAAAATAGCACTTTTTATGAAAACAAATAATTTTCCTATAATATACCCATGTCATAGGGTTGTGGGTAAAAACAGTTATGGAGGTTTTACACCTTCTATTGATCTCAAAATAAAACTTCTCTCATTTGAAAAAAATATATAAAATAATTTGACTTTAAATATAGAAATATCTAAATTTTAATATCATAAAAAAAGTGATAAAAGGAGAATATATATGGAAAGAAAGCTCTCAGAGGTTATAGAAGGAAGTGAGGTTATAATAAAAAGATTAGAGAATGAACCTATTATAAAGAGAAGGTTAATAGATATGGGGATTGTTCCAGGGAAAAAAGTAAAGGTGTTATCAGTTGCTCCTTTAGGAGATCCTATAAAGGTTGATGTAGAAGGATTTGAAGTTTCTTTAAGGAAGACAGAAGCAGAGATAGTTGTTATTGAGGAGGTTGTAAATTGATTCCTTTAATTTTACTCGAGTCTGGAAAAAAAGCTATTATAAGGAAAATAAACGGAGGAATAGGGGCAAAACAGCAGCTTGTAAATTTAGGAATAGTAGAAGGCACTATTATTGTTTTAAAAAGTAAGTTAGGAAATAATTTCGGGCCTATTATGATAACCATTGTAGATGATAAGACAAATACATATAGAGATGTAGCTATTGGCTGGGGGCTTGCTTCAAAAATTTTAGTTGAGGAGTTATAATTTTTTTATTTATTTTTCTGCTTTTACAATAATATTTAATCCAAATGGTAAAGAGAATTTAGAGATTATTTTTGCTTCTATATAATAGGGTATTTCAAGGATTTTATTTAAGAAATTATGAGTTTCTGTAAGGTCTGTTTTTTTTAGATTTAAAAGTTTAATTATCATTCTACTTGATACAGCAAGTGGGAACAAAATTGTTGAGTAATATGATATATAAATGTTTTTAAAGCCTATTTCTGAGAGTAAATTATAGAGTTCTTTTTTTGTATATCTTCTATAGTGTTTATGGATTTCATCATGATATGAGAAAAGCCACATATATGCAGGTACTGTTAAAAATAGTATACCATTATTTTTTAATAGCCTGTTGTATATAATTTTTAGAGCTTTTTTATCTTCTTTTATATGTTCCAAAACATCAAAGAGTACTATCATGTCATATTTTTTATCAGGAAATTTTTCAGGAAATATAAATGGATAAATATTATTTATACCCAAATTTTTTAAAAAATTTATTGCATCTTCATAGGGTTCTATTACATCGATTATATTTTTATATTTATTTAAAAGATTAATTTGAGCTCCGTAACCTGCACCTATTTCTAGAATATTATATTTTTTGTTTTTTTTTAAAAATCTATTAAAAACAGATTCTATAATTTTTTTTCTTCCCTTGAACCACCAATGGGAATATTGGGTATTTTTTATAAATTCATAAGCCTCTTTTTCCATGATAGGAAAATAAATAATTCAACTAAGAAAATAAAAATATTTATATTTTAAAATTAAAACTAAAATAGATACCTAATATTCTATATAGGGAGTTTTGTATGAGTACAATATTTAAAAATAGTTGTCCTGTTTG
>JAMORN010000046.1 GCA_027063545.1 bacterium
CATTAGAGGTAGTCTTAGTTTTTACATCAATAAATAATGGTATTAAATATGAAAGTTCCACTATATATCCATATGATGTTCGCAGTATATAACTATCAAGGGTAAATTCATAGGGTATAACATAACTAGAAAAGTTTGTTAACTCTTTAGATAGTAAAAAAGAAGACTTATTAATTATATAAAAATAAGGCCCTAAATTTATTTCAAAATTTTTAATATCTATATTTAAATCTTTAATAAGAGAATAAAATACAGCATAAGACGAAAAAGTAGGAAAGTAAAATGCCCTTATTTTTAACTCTAAAATAGCTTTTTTTATTAGCTCTTTATAGAACTTTAAATCTCTTTCAAAGATAACAATTGGCAATGAAAGAATTACTTTTTTATCGATATTTACAAGATTTTTATTGTTTAATTTGTTGTTTAGATTACTTATATGCTGAATTGGTAAAATGATAGTTTCTATTTTATCTATATTAATATTTGGCAACTCCTCCACTAAAACGCGTTTTTTAGGTATATGGTATCTAGTTGATAAAAGGCTATTAAAATCTTTTTCAATATGAAATAATATATTATTTATTTTTTCTTTTTTAATACTTTCTATTATATTCTCTATTTTTTTGTATAAATTTCTTTTAAACTCTTTAAGTAAAGAAATAGGTATAAATATATCTATATCATTTATAAATTCAATATTATTTACGCTAAAAGAGAAGTCTCCTGATTTTTTAAATAATTCTAAAATATTACTTTTTAAATCTATATTTTTAGACTTTTCTTCTCCTTTAATACTTTTCTCTTTAACCAATTTATCTCTATAATATATTTTAAAAACTAAGTTATTTTTTTCTTGATAAACTTTTAAAGAAATAGTAGGCTTTTGAACCTCCCGTATATTTATATTAATTTCTTTATCTAACATCTTAAAAGAATGTCTATACACCTTTTGTCCTACTCGTAAACGGATTTTTTTCTTTAAACATAATTTCACAAATTCATTTTTTTTGGCAAAATTTATTTTTTTGTTTCTTTTCATGATACATTCAACAGAATAAGGATTGTTCTCTCCTTCTATAAAAACCCCGTCTTTTACAGCAATATCATCTTTTAATTTTATAAAAAATCCATTTCTATCTATTTTTTCTATTCTTCCTAAAAAAATTCCTATATGACCGGAATATTTATAGGTAAGAAGTTTATTATCTTTTAAGATTAATCCCTTAGTTGTTTCTCTAGAAAATAGTTGAAAAATAGTTTTCTTTAATCTATTATCTTCTTTATTATTGTCTAATATATTTCTATAGTATTTTACTACACTTTCTACCCAAGAAGGGCTCTTTAGTCTTCCTTCTATTTTTAAGCTATCAACAATTCCATTTAATTTTAAAATCTCCTTTCCTAAAAATAAATCTCTCATAGAGAAAAAAGGAAATTCTTCTTTTGTTTGGCTTTCTATAAAGTTTTTTCTACATACCTGAATACATAGTCCTCTGTTTCCACTTTTAGAAGTATAAAGTCCACTAAATAAACATAATCCAGAAATACTATGACATAAAGCCCCATGAATAAAGACTTCTATTTCTATATTATTTACTTTCTTTTTTATTTGTTTTATTTCATCAATATTAATTTCTCTGGGAAGAATTACCCGTTTAACCCCTAAATCTTTTAGAAGTTTTATAGAGTCACTATTTGATATAAAACTTTGTGTTGAGGCATGTATAGTCAACTCCGGAAAATAATCTCTAACAATTTTTATAACTCCCAAATCTTGAAATATAACAGCATCAACTTGGAGGTCATTTAAAGTATATAGGGCATCTATTAATCTTTTTAATTCTACTTCTTTAACTAAAATATTTAAAGCAATATATACTTTTTTATCTA